>PBYL01000213.1 GCA_002729595.1 Thalassovita sp.
ACCACCGATAGCGGCTCCTAAGATTGCTCCCTCTGCAGTGTTACCAGATTTTTTACCGATAATACCACCTATGGCAGCTCCACTACCTGCTCCGATTGCACCACCTTTGGCAGTACTATTCCAGCTATTACAACTTGTACTAAATACCATTCCCGATATTAAAAGTGCGCCTATGTATTTTCTTGAAAAGTTCATGTGTTATTTGGTTTTTGAGTTTACTGTTATGTTGATACTTGTTAGTTATATTTGGTTTATATGTTGTTATTGGTCTCACTTTCAACAAATTTTATCATTTATTGAAAGTGAGGTTATTATATCTTGTCTTGGGATTAGTAGCTGCTTACTGGGAAGCTAAAACCTACATTAAATCTAAATCCTCTGTTTTTAAAAGTACCGATGTCTACATTGTCAAGTTCTGACAAACCAAGGTCATATCTGGCATCTAGAATTAAATAGTTTTCACCAGTGATTTTAAAATCTATACCAGCACCGAGTACTGCACCAATCTCATTTTCTTTATAGTTATCTTCAATATCTACTGTAGAACCGTCTATCATTTCGTTTTCAGCATTCATTAAAAAGCTCATAGAAGGACCACCAAAGATTTTAGGTCTAATCCAAGAGTTAGATAAATAGATATTTGCCAATACTGGAATCTCTAAATAAGATACTCTTGTTTCGTCTATAAGTGGGTTATTGTTATAAGCCGAACCCTCGTTTGAGTAGTTAATCTCAGTTGAGATACCTACATTAGATGTTAAAGGCACTTCACCGAATACACCGAATACGGCTCTGTTAAGGTTTTGAGTTTCAACTTGATCTATGTCGAATTTTGTTAGGTTCATACCGCCTTTAAAACCCAGTCTCGCTTGTGCGTTAGCTGCATTAAATGCGAATAAAGAAAGACAGCTGATGATTAAAGTTTTGTAAAAAATATTCAGATTTTTCATTGTAATTTGGTTTAGGTTAAAGTCGGAAGGCATGACTAATACAAAACTGTATTAACTAATGCTGTGTCATACCTTCCTAAAATGTTTATTTTATATGAGGTTAATTAGATTTTTAAGGTCTGCCTCTTACGAGTCCCATTAGTAGTGAAATAACAAATACTATTAGGAATACAAAGAATAAAATTTTAGCAATTGAGGCTGCTCCTGCAGCGATACCACCGAATCCAAAGACAGCGGCAATAATTGCTACTATTAAGAATATTACTGTCCAGCGTAACATGGTTTTTAAGTTTATTTGGTTAAATGATTGCTGCAATCGCAGCTTGTGTATAGTAAGTTTGGAGATACAGGAGACTTTGTTCTTACGATGAAGTCACAGGAACAAAGTACTCCTGTACCCGGCACGTAATGTACCTGACCAGTTGAAAACCGATCTTATAGTTTTTTAAGGATGTTTGGTTTTTGGTTTATATCTATTAGCTATCAAAAAGATTTCTAACTTCTTTACCAAATTCGTCAAGTTCGTTATCGATTTTGGCTGTAGTTACTTCAAAATCTCTTTCTAGCTCATCAAAGTTATCTTCAGTAGAATTTTGAATATCGTTAAGGTCTGCGCTTAGCTCTTTTCTAAATTCCATTAATTCACCTTTTGCTTCTTTATAGTTTTCTTTGGTTTCATCTTTTATATTCTCAGATGCTTCTTCCATTTTTCTTTCATTGATTTCGATCTCTTCGTCGATCTGATCAATTTTTCTTTGGATGTTAAATGCTAAAGCTTCTTTTCTATGTTGGAAGTCTGCAGATGTTTCTTCGTAAGCACTTTCAGCAGATCTTTCTGATGATGAAGTACTACAGTTAGTAAAAAATAGAGTAGTACCTGCGATTAATGAGAATATCAAAAATTTAGTTTTCATATCAGTTGTATTTATGTTCTATTCTAATTTTTCAATTTGTTATTTGAATAGACTATATGAAAATCTAATACCACAGTTTCCCGAAAACTTGAATTTAACATCGTAAATAACTGTTTATCAATTAGTTGTGAGTTATTTTGAAGGTGTGCCAATTTCGTGATGCCAAAAATAACTGTGGCGACTGCGCAACAAATGTGGGTATTATGTCTACTGAGTTGTTGAATTTGATAAAATTCCCCGATATCTAAAAGTCGCTTAAATCTTCAAAAAAGCCTTTATTTAGAATTGTTCTAAATAAATTCACTAAAACCTCTTGTTTTATCAGATCGCTCGCTATATTTGAGCATTATTTAAAATTAGTCTAAATAAAAATAGAATGATAAAACATTTACCAAGTATTTACCTATACTTTTTAACCTTAACCATACTTAGTTTACCGGCTTATAGCCAGATTAACACAGATCAAAACACAGGAACAATTGCAGGTACAGTCAAACAAGCGGATGGCTTACCTGCAGTTTATGTGAATGTGTTTATAAAAGATACCCAGAAGGGTACCTCAACAGATGCTGATGGAAAGTTTAAAATAACCAATATTGAAGCTGGCAAGCATACAATCGTATTGAGTGCAGTTGGCTTTAATACAATCGAAAAAGAAGTAACAGTCAATTCAGGAGAGACCTCAGACTTAGCTTGGGTTCTCGATGAGTCAGCCATGAACTTACAATTAGTAGAGATTATTGGAAGGCAAGAAAGAGGTTACAAAAACACCACCTCATTTATTGGAAGCAAATCGGCAACATTGCTCAAAGACCTACCACAGTCTGTAGGCTATGTAACCAAAGAGTTGGCACAAGATCAAGCAGCCTACAGAGTGAATGATGTGGTGAAGAATATTAGTGGGGTTAACCAATTCTCATTTTACAATGATATAACAATCCGTGGACACCGTATTCAAGGCCAAAGAGATTCAGGAAACCTTGTAAATGGTATGCGTGCTTTTACCAGTTTTTGGAAGCAACAGTTAATTCCACATATAGAAAGGGTTGAGGTAATTAAAGGTCCGGCTTCGGCGATGTTTGGGAATGCTTCCCCCGGAGGAACCATCAATAGAGTAACTAAAAAGCCATTAGCAGAAACAAGGCAAACTATTAGTGCCACTGTGGGTAGCTTTAGTACTTTTAGAACATTGGCAGATTTTACAGGCCCCATGTCTAAAGACGAAATCTTACTCTATAGATTGAATCTGGGTTACGAAAACTCTGGCAGCTTTAGAGACATGCAGAATGATAAAAACCTTGTAGTGGCTCCTTCATTCTCATTTTTGCCAAACGAGAAAACCAGAGTAAACTTCGATATTGTTTACCAAGGTTCACAAGGTAGACTGGATAGGGGACAAGCCGTTTTTGGTGATGGAGACTTATATTCAGTGCCGATAAGCAAAGCTTTAAATGCTGCCAATGATTATTTAAATGAAGAAAGCATAAACGCTACTTTATCATTGAACCATCAGTTTACCGATAACCTAAGCTTTAATAGCATTTATATGCGTTCGGGCTACACTGAAGATTTATTAGAGCACAGAACTGCAAATACTTATGCCTCTTTAGGAGATGGCTCTCTCGATATTGAAAAAGTAGAGATGCGTGTATTTATTAGAAAGAGAGTTTGGAATAATGATAATTTCAATAACTACTTCAACTATAATTTTAAGCTTGGTAACATAGAAAATAAACTGTTGGTAGGTTACGATTACTTCCAGCAAGTGCTAGAACCGGGAGGTTCTCAGTTAGAAGCTAGAGGTTACTATTCGGCAGACAGAACGGAAACCATCAACACCTACGATCCAGATCATCCAGAACTTTATGCTTTAGATGATGAGGGAAATCCAATCCCGATGATTGCACATTTTGACCTCACTGATCCGGATGCAAATAGCCTAAGAGACATGAGTGGATATTCTTATACTACTCGAATTTATTCTCAAAGTAAATTGAGTTCTCATGGAATTTATGTGCAGAACCAAGCAACTTGGGGTAAGTTTCAATTAATGTTAGGGCTTAGAAAAGAATACTACACAGATTTATTGAACTACAAATCTGACAATGAAGACCCAGTAACACAAGATGCATTAATCCCTCGAATAGGTTTGGTATATGCGCTAAACCCAGCAGTAAATCTTTATGGTACTTATGTACAAGGTTATCAACCACAAACTTCAAGCGTGATAAACGATGTAAATGCAGGTGGGCCTTTTGATCCACTTATCGGAGAGCTTTTCGAAGTAGGTGCCAAGTCTGATTTATTTAAAGGTAGATTGAGTGCTTCGATTGCAGTGTATCACCTAAAACAAAAAGGTGCTTTATACAATGCAAGTGATGCGACTAATCCAGATCGATTGGTTCAAATTGGTGAAGAGGTTTCTAAAGGTGTAGAAGTAGATTTTGCTGGTAACATCACCGACAATTGGAGCATAGTAGCTAGCTATTCTTACAATGATGCAACCATTACCGAAAGCGACGACGAAACAGAAATTGGTAAGCAAAAACCGAATGCGCCTAAGCAAACAGGTAACGTGTGGACGAAATACATGATAAATAAAGGTGCCTTGCAAGGTATTGGATTTGGTCTAGGAGCCAACTTTGTAACAGAGCGATACGGCTCAATTACTAGAGGTACAACCACCCCAATTTTCCCGGGATATGAGCTTGTAGATGCTGCGGTGTATTATCAGTTAGAGAAATTTAGAATTCAGGTAAACATCAATAATGTATTTAATAAAACGCACTGGGTTGGTGGTTACGATTTCTTAAGGGCTTTCCCAGGTGCTCCAAGAAACTTACTAACTACCATATCATACACTTTCTAATACTTGATTACCTAATTAGCATTAATATTTCCTCAGGCTATTAGCCTGAGGTGATTTTGTTTATAACACCGACACATTTAAGGCATAATATTTCTTATGAATCAAAAAACTATTTGGAAAATACATAGCATCACTGGCTTATATGCAGGAGTTATTATAGCATTTTTGAGTCTTACAGGTGCTGCTGCGCTTTTCCGTTGGGAGTTCGAGCAATTGATCAATCCTGATTTGGCACTGGCAGAACCTATAGGTCCCAAAGTATCTTTAAATGATACAGTGCAAAAGGTAAGAGCATTACATCCCAATAATGAGTTTTTTGAAGTAGAATTTTTACCAGAGGCAGAAGGCACATGGATCGTAAAGTTAAGACCAGAAAAAAAGGATAAACTTTTCCCTGAACTTTTAGAGGTGTTTGTGAATCCGTATACTGGCGAAATACTGGGAGAGCGAAACTATTATGAGTCTTTTACTTATTACTTGAGAAATATACATGTTCGCTTCTACGAAGGATTTATTGGCCGCCAAATAGTAGGTTTAGCGGGTTTGGCTTTGCTCATAACTACCATCACTGGTTTTCTGATCTACGGAAACTTCATGAAGAAGCAGTTCTTTGCTTCTATCAGAAATAAGAACCTCCGATTACAACAAGCCGATTTGCATAAGTTTATTGGCGTGCTAACGCTCATTTTCAATCTAGTAATAGCGATTTCGGGCACTTGGCTGGGTTTGCAACCTTATTTAGAGAAAGCTACTGGGGTAGAAAGGCCTAACAACTATGGTAGAGCTGAAAAACCGCTAGATAAATCGACAGATATTGCCTTTCAGTTTAATTACGATTCAGTTTACAATGCTGGTAGAAGGTATTTTCCAGAACTGATTCCAGTTCGATTAAGACCTTCTGTGAATGGAGAGCGAAGTGTGACAATTCTCGGAGATGTACCCCAACAAGTTTATGAAAGATTTAACAACAAAGTAGTGGTAGACAAGCAAAATTACAGTCTACTATATAAATACAACATTAGTAAAGGCACTTTGGGTAGTAAAATTTACTATTTGCAAGAGGCTTTACACTTCGGCGATTTTGGTGGTATTGGACTCAAAATATTTTATTGTTTTATGGGATTGAGTTCAGGTTTTTTATCGCTCAGTGGCTTTGTGGTTTATCTGGAAAGGAATAAGAAGAAACGAGTTGAAAAGCCAAGTTATGTAGAGGTTTGGCCATTGGTAATCCGTTGGAGTGTGGGCATTGTAGGCTATTGTGTGATTATAGGCATACTCAGCATCAATTTTGGAATTGGCGTTCCTGCCATTATTGTAACAGTGTTGATGTATACAGTACTAATAGTTTATCTAGTAAAAGTGCTTGTTGGATTTTTTAAAAAGAAAGCATCCAGAAATAAACCGGTTTCAGTATGAAAAAAAGCCCGAATTACATCAATGAGCATTACCTCATTCCTTTTATGCTGATGTTTACTGCTGCATCAGCCATCAGTTTAATGTATTTTATTTATGAATATTCTTTGGTGTCTAACAAAGAAGAATACCTCACTTATTATCAGTTTGCATCAAATGAAGAAAGGTTCGCATATTTAGATTACTGCCAAACCGCCGCCTTAATATTTGCCATTTGTGTACTTGCAGAAATTTATTCGATAATTGTAAAGAAAAGGTGGCTATTGCTTTCAGTTACAGTGATGAATGGACTTTGCTTTTGGTATTATCTCACCTAAGTTGTGTTTTGATAAACTTCAACGGATTATTTACGTCAAAATAATTTTTGAAAAGGTAAATAAAAGCTGAAATAATGTTTACAAGTCAAATACATTTCACTAAAGAATTAGCCAATAAGCTCGCTTTAAAATTCCCCATTCAATTGCTTGTAGAGGCTTTGTTTTTAGGTAGTGTAGCCAATTTGCTCATCAACTATTTTTTTAATCCAATAAAGCCAGATTTTATAATTCAAGAGTATCTAATAGCTTGTTTGCTTTCTTTACCTATTGTTTTATGTAATCAAAAAATCAACTTATACCTAGAAAGAACTTACGATTGGAAAGAGCTGCCAACACAAAGATTCTTTTTTCATCTTGCATATCTTGCCGTAGTACTACTGCTATCGATCAATCTATTTGGTAATGTATACATGGTTATTTCAGCCAAGGGATATTTTTCTTTGTATGAGTTACTGTGTATTAATCTGCTTGCTTTTGCTGTGGCGATATTGCTTACAAGCTTTAAGTGGGCAAAAGGTTTTTATAATAATTGGCTAAATGCTGATAAAAACCTAAAGTACACGCAAAAGCAATTAGAAGCTTTGTCAATTGCTAATCAGCATAAAACGCTAAAGATTGAATTGCAAAAAGGTACTCAGCAATGTTTTGTAGCAGCCCACGAAATACTTTGGGCAAAAACTGAAGACGGAATAGTTTGGGTGGCGCTCAAAAATGGCAATCACTTCTTATATAAAAATACCCTTTCTCAATTGATTCAAATGTTACCAGAATCTCAGTTTTTTCTGGTTAGCAGAAATGTGATTGTGAGCAAAGAGCTGATATCAAGTATTTCTCCATCAACATATGGAAAAGTGAGCTTAGCATTGAATGCTTCGATTAAAGGTGAGAACCAATTAACAGTAAGTAGACCCAAAGCCGCCTCTTTTAGAAAATGGTTCAATAGCAATTCAATAAGTAATTGATAGCACTTCAAATTATTCAAATATGAATTTGTGGCTTTGCAATGAGTATAATAGCTCTTTTGTCATAAAAAATGATGATGGCAAAGAAAAGTTTATTCATGATGTTAGTGTGTTTTGTAGTTTCTTTCAACTCAAATGCGCAAGTATCTAAACATAAAAGGATTCAAAAAATAATAGACAAGGCTACCCATGATGTATTACCCGGAGTTGCTGTTTATTTGAAAACTCCTAAGCAGGGTGAGCAATTATTTTTTTCTGGTTATGCTGATATTGAAAGTATAACACCACTTAAACCAAATCATATTTTTGCTTTAGGTAGTATTGGGAAAACCTATTGTGCAGTAGCGGTTTTAAAATTGGTTGAGCAAGAAAAACTCAAACTGGATGATAAAATCTGTAAATACCTGCCTGATAAATTAACGAGTTTTTTGCCAAATTCCGAACAAGTAACCATCAGACATTTATTGGCTAACACCTCTGGTTTTTATAACTACGATAAAGACCCAGAGCTAAATAACTTATATCTAAATGGTGAGCTTGATCTAGATACTTTAAGCCATTTTGAGGCGCTAAAGCGATTTGTAAAAGGAAAAGAAGCTCTTTGCTTACCGGGAAAAGCATATCATTACAGCAGTACTAATTATATGCTTTTGGCAATGATTATGGACAAGGTTACTCCAAATGGACATGCTCATTTTATAAGAGAAGAGCTACTTAAGCGAGAAGGCTTAAATCATAGTTTTTACAAACAAACTCCCCCAAGCAATTTGGTCCATCACTATGGGGATTTGAATCAGGATGGAGTTCTTGAAGACTTAACAGCCCAAACCATTGAAACCACCAACTGGTTTAGTGGCGACGATGGCATATATGCCAGTTTAGAAGATGCTGCTCACTTTATGGAAATGTTGTTAACGAATCAGCTACTTTCAGATAGTTCTATGATTGAAATGAAAACATGGAATGATGAAAAAAGCCCAGATTATGGATTGGGATTAATGGCTGACAAAGGCTTTCCATATAAGTTCCTAATGGGTCATTCTGGTAGAGGAATAGGCACCACTACTGATGTTTACTATTTCCCAAAGCAACAAATTACTTTGGCTATTTTGTGTAATACGGGTATTAGGGCTGCTTCTCCTGTTTTCAAAAAACAATATTTTAAAATGCGGAAGCAAATTGTGAAGAAGCTATTCTTATTCTAAAAAAACACCTCCTGAGATATAGATTTCAGGAGGTGCTACTAATGATTCGATTATTTACTTTCTCTGTAAAGTTTCATTGGAGAAATGGGTGCTCTTTCCAATTCAGGACCTTCCATAAATAAATCCATAAAAGCTTCTCCACGCTTGTAGCTATAAAATTCAACTTTAATCTTATGGTATCCTTCTTTCAGTGCGATTTCTGTTCCCACGTTTATATCTTCTCTTTTATCGCTTAAAAGTAATTTCCCATCAACATAAAGTCTTACATAACCGGCTGCGTGGCCTTCAAAATAATACACACCATCTGCATCTACTTTTACAAATCCATCAAAAGAAACTCCCCAAGCCGTATTTCTATGCAAAACTTCCTCGAAGTTTAAGAAGGTAGTTTTGCCTTTTCTTATTTCTTGCAACTGATTAAAGTCAGCAGGGTCAGAGATTTCACCTTCGAAATAAGTGTAATCCAAACCTCTTTCAGGATTAGAAACATTGCTTGCTTCACGCAAAGCTTCTTTCTCGAATGTCTTGGTGATTATTTGACTCTTACCAGTTTTATTAAATGCGACTGCTTTAACAGTAGTAGTTTCTGAAATGGTAAAAGGCTTTTTGTAAAGCATTGAGCTTTTTGTGGGTTCAGAACCATCTAAGGTATAGCGAATGCTCATGTTGTCGTAGAGGGTTTGCATCTCCACTGTCAAATTCTCAGGAAAAACTGATTGAGCAGGTAAAACCATCGGTGTTGGAGGTTCTTTAGCCAAAATCTCGTTTACACCGCTAACCTCGCTTTTCTGCATCGCAAAAGAATCGAAAACCTTTCCATCCACATCAATCGCTTGAAACTCGATGGTTTTATCAAATACAGATAAGTAACCGAAGTGGTGGGTACTTTTAACCTTTCTAGTAAACCAAGCTCTGGTTGGTTGGGCAATTTCTAGGTGTCCGCCAGCTCCGCCAACATTTAAGTAAAGCACACCTTTTTGCTGGTTTACTTTGTTTTGGAAAATCGGCCAAGTGCGTTCGTAAGTGTGAATGTGGCCATAGAAAACGATATCCACCAAGTATTTTTCGTAAAGTGGAACAAGGTTTCTAATATCAGTATCTCCTAAAGTAGACTTCTCATATTCAGTATCTCCAAAGTCATTGGCTTCTGATGAATAAGGAGGGTGGTGGTGCACAACAAATTTCCAAGTAGCATCAGACTTTGCCAATTGCCACTCTAACCACTGGTATTGCACGCTTCCCGGCTGAATATCTCTATTGGTATCTACCATAAAAAACTCAGCATTGCCATATTTAAAAGTGTATCTGAATTCTGGCTCCGGATTCGCACTGTATTGGTAGTAAAAAGGGGCATCTACTTCGTGGTTACCGGGAACTGAGAAAATCGGATATCTTTTGGTAAAAGTGTTACTCGGGTTTAAATATTCATCTACCCAATCGTCTTTCATGTAGCCGTAAGAAACCAAATCGCCAGCGTGAATCGCAAAATCTGGTCTTTCTTCCCAAGCCAAAGTGGTAAGTTTGCCCCAAACATCTGGGTTTCCTTGTGAGTCGCTAAATACAGCAAAAGCAAAAGCCGAATTATCAGAAACCGCGGTTTTAAAGGTAGAAACTTCGGTTTCTAGTTTATCGCCAGATTCTAAAATGGTGGTTACTTTGTAGAAATAAGGAGTTTCTTCTTCTAAGTTTTCTAGCAAAACCTCATGCATAATGGTGTTTTCATCAGAAGAGGTTTTTAATGAAATGTTGGCGCTTTCTGCATCAAATTGCGCAGGGCCGTATTCCACAATTGAATTACCGGGGATGGAGGTTTCCCATAAAACCTTGATGCTGTTTTTGGTACCAAATTGTAAATAAGGATTTACTACAAAGCGGCCTGTTTGTGCATTAGCTTGAAAAATGTAAAATAGTGCTCCAATCAAAAAAGTGAGTTTTCGCATGTTCTATTAGTAAAGTTTTTTAATTAGCATTTAAGTATTTGTTCTCTTCTTGAATACTCTCAAAAATTCTAAATGTACTATTGGGAATTACCTCAATTTTCAATTTTAGCCTAATTCTCCAATTCGATTTAAAGGCAAAGCAATGTGCTGAAACTTTTAAATAGAATGCGGTTGCTCGAAGTTTTCAGAAACTTAATAGCCAGTCTATTTTACTGTAATATGGGTAGGATAAACTTGCAGAATCCAAACAATACGCCATTTGGATTAGTTATGAAAGCCAAATGCAACATGTTTTGTTGTGCATTTTTTTAGCTAAAGTGATTTGATGAATTACGACTCTAATAGGCGGTGATTTTCAGATTGCTGAAGATTTTTTTAACTACTATTTTATTATCATGACTAAGTATCTGGCAACTCGACTATCTCTTATATACATCAGCCTGCTATTCAGTTTCTCATTTGGATACAGTGCGCCTATCAATGGTAAAATCAAGAAAGTTTCTAGGCAAGATATACAAATTGGTGATGATATATTTAAAGTAAGCGCAGACGGGACTTTTATTTATGATAAAAAAATTAAGAATCCGGCGCTGTTAGATGTGGTTTATGGTGATATGGAATGGACGGTGTATGTAGAGCCTGAAGCGACACTCGAAATCAATATATCAGATAACAACTTGAACGAAATTAGCTATGCAGGTGTGTTAAAATCTGAAAATGCCTGTTTGCTCAAAATCAGTCAAATGTCTGATGAAGTAAATAAATACCTGAAAGCAAACTGGGAAGAACTCCACCGAAAATCTGAAACTGATTTTGTGACTCAGATTGATTCCATAAAGCAACTTTATCTAATCTGTATGGTTCCTGCTGAGATGGATGGCAATAGATTGACAATGGATTTTATCGATCGTTTTGGGGCTTATCTGGATTTGAATTACAATAGGTTGATTGTAATGTATCCTGAAAGACATTATCAATACACAGGTGAAGAAGTTACCTTGAGCCCGTATGTAGTAGATGAAGTTGAAAAGCTTAATCTTGACAATGAATCTCTACTCAGTGTAGAAGGATACAAAAAGTTTGTAACCGCACTGATAGATTATAAAACATCATTAGAATTAAAAAACGATACCTCTTCATTAAATGCCGAAATGCTTAAAACAGATGCAGTTTTTGGTTTGATTAACGAAATGTTTAAACAAGAAGAATTGCGAGATTTTTGGCTTTCTGAGTATCTAATCAAACATATACAAACCAACGGGATTTCTAGCAGTGAGCAGTTTGTTGATGAATTTTATGCTGTTTGTGAAACCAAAGAGTACAAAAGAAAAGTAAAAGCACAGCTAAAAGAATAGCTTAATTCATTTAAAAGTAAGTAACAGTTATTTCTTTCTGTAATTATCGAGCACATCTTTGGCTTCTAATAGTACAGAGGCTTGTTCGAGCATTTCCTTCATTTCGTCAAACTCTTTTTCTTTAAAATTGAGCTGAATATCATGATGGCAAGTATTGATAATGATATGCTTTTCACCATCAGGAAACTTAAGCGCCAATTTCTGGAAGTTGAGCTTTACAAAGGCATCGCTAAATTTTTCAAAAGCTTCGGGTGTAAAACCCACCAATAGATTTTTATAATACAGTCCAATTCTTTTGCAATGGCGGCAACGCGCAATGTTAAAATAGCTGCCTTCAAGCAGAATTTCTGGTATGCAACTCATAAGATTGATTTAAAATTTACACAAAAAAATATCAGCCCTCTTTTGTGATAAAGAAGGAATTATGGCAAGAAAAATAGTAGCTGCTTAGGCAGTTTGCTCAAAGTGTTGTTTTACTTTGTCTTGCAAATAAGGGCATTCAATAGCCTTTAAGGCATCTTGAATAATCTCCCTTTTCTTTGAAGGATTAGTCTGAATATTTTGCTGCAGATTGAGTAAGAAATGATCGAATTTATCTAGTGTATTACCTGAATCGTTCATAATGTTGGTTTTTAGGATTGATAAATTGGCATATTGATCTGTTAGTGTTTCTCAACCAGCGTTTTGGTTATTTATATAAAAATACGAAAATTAATTTTATTCAATATAAGCGAATTCATTTTCATTTTGTTTAACCTCCCCCCAAACCATGAGCAACAATTCATGGTCGGGGAGAGGGGTAATTAGTGCCTGTGCCGCAACTCTGGGTAAACTATTCTGTTGGCAAAACAAAGTATGAGGAAATTAAGCAGGCGACACAGGACTTTTTGTCTTTATATCTTAAAACTCAATACCACCATTGGTTTGCACAGCATATTGGAACGTGTAATACTGAGAGCTAGGTCTAGTGCTTAAATCTGCAAACTCATCTGTAGATGTATCTGGGTTACCTTCGTAGTAGCTGATAATCTCCACTTTTGCATAGTTTCCTTCACCGGTTTTTAACACAATTACTACTCCCGGAATAGGTAAAATAGCATGTTGCGGTTCTGTCATGGCAGTGTAAGTATACCAACCATTGCCAGAGCCAGAAGGAATGGCATAACCATCTGCAGAATCTACGCTATAACCTGATGTAGGCGCACTGGTTATGGTTTCAAAAATACCTTCTACAATTTGAGCAGCACCTTCACCTGGGCCAGAAGTTCCGCCATTAATCATAATAGTAGAACCATTAAATGCGATATCCCAAGTGGTTGAGTTTGAATCAGCTTGTGTGAGCGTGGTGCCTCCTTCTAAATCGAAATAGGCAATGCCACTATCATCTGTTGCGTGTACATCTGATACTAAATCTAAAACTACAGATTCTCCTTCGTCGTCATCGTCGCAAGATGTAAAACCCAATAATGAAATAGCCAGCATTAATAGCAAGTAAAAAGTGTTTGTTATGTTTCTCATTTTAATTGATAATTAAATAGTGTTTAAATATTAATTGATTAGTTATTTGAATTTGGAAATTTCAGATTGATGCCACCGTACCAGAGTCTGCCAGCCACAGTGGGTTGATATGTGCTTACTTCGTCGAGCAGATTATTAGCCCCAGCTTCGAGCGTAAGCCAGCCAAAAAGCTTTTTATTTACAGCCAGATTGAGTAGAAAATATCCATCGGCATATTCGCTATCGAGATCGACAACCCCATTGCCATTCGCATCTCCATAGCCCCATTTGCCTCTGTAAATACCTCTTAGCGAGAGATCGAAATCATACTTATTGTTGTAATAATAGACTTTTACATTGCCTGTATGTCGCGAGCGGTTTACAAGCCCACCATAATCAGCCATGGTAACCAAAGAAGTGAGATTGGTTTTAGGGTCTCTGGTATACACCTCTCCATTCTGAATCTCTTTAACCGCAGCTACATCTCTTGAATCTAGGTATTGATAACCCAATGATACATTCAGGTTGTCTAGCAATTTATAATCTGCTTTTATCTCGACACCCTGCGTAATTACCTCTTCCATGTTTACATAGCTGTAGACACTTTGCCCATTGGTTTTTAAGGCAATTGGTGTGGAGTTAATCAGGTTGCTAATCTCATTTCTAAAAGCATTGATGTCGATATGTAACTTGCTTATGGGTTTTAGTTTTAGCCCAAAGTTGTATGCAATAGAAGTTTCTGCTTTTATGGTTTCAACATCTGCAGGGTTCATGTAATAAGATTGAATAAGTCCTTGTGCTTCTAATTCTGCAATTCTTTCTTGTACAATGCTCGAACCGATTACCGTATAACCTACAGTTGGGTTGGTAAAGTTGAGCAGCAATTGCCTAAAGTCTGGAGCTTTGTAACCACCACCGAATGAGGCTTGTATTTTCACCCAGTCGTTTACTTCGTAACCTGCCGCGATCTTCGGACTAAACCTCGATTTGTATTCGCTGTGGGTATCAAATCTACCTCCAACAATTACATTAAATTTTGCTGATGGAATCCATTGATGTTGTACAAAACCATAGTTAGCGCGAAAGGCATTTACATCATCGTAGCGAGTGGCTTCTACTGTTTCGATGTAATGCCCAACTCCTAATGTGGTAATGTGTTTATCACTAATGTACCAATCGTATTGTGCTTCGGTGCGGTTAAAGAGCTGTTCAAAATAACTCTCATCGTAAATTTCACCATCTGATTGATAAGTATAGGTCTCTTCTGTTTTATAGCCTGTAGTATAATTTCTTAATTGCAGTCTGTGATTGTTATTGAAGTTGATGTTAAGCGTAGGCATCAAGTTCCAATCGCTTTGTTTTGCATCGTCATCTACACGAACAGTAGTGCCATCATCTAATGCAATGTCTTCTGTGTTTTCTTGCGATTCTGTGTAGTAGCGCGCATTAAGTTTCAAATTTACCTTATCAGAAAATTTGTAGCTGATCTTCGGATTAAAGGTGTAAGACGCATAAGGAGGAGCTGTTTTCGAAATGGTTTCTTCTGCTAGATCGTAACCATCAGAACTCATTCTATCAGCAAACATACTTATAGCCAATTTATCATTGCTATAACTTGCATTGGCACTGGTATTAAAAGTATTGAATGAACGGTATCTCATTCGTAGAGAAGAATCGAAACCAGATTTATCTTTTTTGGTAATGATATTGACCACACCAGCCATGGCTTCGCTACCGTAAAGCGAAGAGGATGGGCCTCTAATTATTTCGATTTGTGCAATGTTATTTACAGTAATTCTGCTTAAGTCAAGCGTACCTGCTGTTCTTCCAATTACAGGTTCACCATCAATTAAAATCTTGATATAGTCAGAAGATAAGCCTTGCATTTGCAAACCCGTGCCATGGTCGCTTACAATTTGCAATCCGGCTTGTTCCATTAAAACTTCGTTGAGTCTAAAAGAACCCATCTGCTCAATTTGCTCTTCTGAGATAATCTCAACAGGTAAAGGCACATTATCTACCGCACGAGAAGTACGGGTGGCAGTAATTGTAATTTCACTCAGTTGGGTTTCATCTTCTTCGAGTTTGATGTTTAGCTTCGAACTAACGCCATTGTTTACCTCAATTTGCTTATGAATAGTTTTGTGGCCAATTCTGGTAATGCGTAGCATATATGTTCCATTTGGCAAACCTTCCAATACAAACTGGCCATTTTCATCGGTGGCTACACCTTCTTTGGTTTCTACCACCAAAACAGTGGCATAGTTTACAGGTTTTCCTTCTTGGTTGGTAATAACACCCGAAACAGATAGCTCCTGTGCTTGTAACATGCATGGCAGGCTTATAATGAGCAATGTCAGATATAAAAATCTTTTAGCTAATCGGTAAGTAATCATCATTATTAGTTTTTTAAAATATTCTGGACTTCCAGAATGGTGGAGGTATTTTCCATTACATGGTGTAGTTTGGAAAGCTCACGTAAGCTGAACATAAATGCCATATTCGCCACAGAAGTACTTACCACAATATTTCTGCAATGAGGGCACTTATCACGATTGGCACCATTTAAAGTGTTTTCTACACAGCATTTTAACTGGTAGAATTCTTTAGATAGCAGTTTCAGACATACATTCCCGAAACTTATCTGTATGGCAGCAGTCTTTTCACATTGAGCCGAATAGGCATAATCATTTTCGTCAATTAATTTGAATGATGTTGACATCTCTAAATTTTTTTGATGATATGATGCTGTAACTGATTGCCTGATGAGCAAACCGGAAAGTCTGCTTCAGGCAATTCAGTTGATGTTTTTTGATCTTTAAAATCTACCCAATACAAAGCCGGGATTACTGAAAAAAGCAGTAATCGATATTTGATTGATACAATTGTTGAAAACTATTATATAGTAATTAGCGGCTTACATAAGTCCGGCATTTGTGATAGAAATTGATGTTAGAAAGTATATGGCTTTCACTTTCTCTATTTATTTAGCTTACTACTTTAGCAAATGAATCTGATAGGTTATTTACTAATGCTTTCCATTCTTTTGTTTGAGGAATACCCGGTTTCCTTATTCCAAAAAATTGCGCAATCATTTCTTTGTTGGCATCAAAAACCTCTATAGAAATTACTGAACCGTCTGTAGTTGGTTTTTCTACTACCCAAGCACTGTCGACTAAATCTGCTCTTAAGTGCATGTTAAAATCTGGGTCTAGTACATTTAACCAGCGTTCTGCACCAGTGTGACCTCTTTCTAACAATCGAATGGTTCTTACTTTATCTTGATGGATTTGTAGATTACCTCTGTTGCCTGCAAAAATCATAATAGGTAATTTTTGCTTTGCAGCTTCTTCTAATAAAGGTTGAATGCTTTCTGTACTTATTTGCTGAGTAAACTTGCCTTCTGCCAATTCCAAAGCATGGTAGCGATGCACATTATGCTTTCTTAATAAAGGGAAGAAATCGTGTGTATCTTTCAAATTAGCCCAAGCTTCTAATAACACCTCTGCATTTGGGTTTGCATCAAACTCAATCGGTTCATATGAACTTACCTCTTGTGCTTTACTTTGATTTTCAGCTTTAAAGTCAACTACGATCTGCTCATAAGCTTCGTAATTGCTTTTGTCTTGCAGATAAATTTTAGTTACCGCATTTCCTTCATGATCAAAAACTTGAATACTAGTTAGCTGGCGGTCTCTTTTCATTTGCTTAACAGCAAAAGCTACATACCAAGACTTTAAAAATACCCTTGTTTCAATAGGACCAATTACAGTTCCGATTTTATGGTCGCCTCTACCAAATACACTTACTTTTTCAAATGCTCCTTTGTGTTCGAGAATACAAGCATCGTTTCTGGTGAGCGACATTACTCTGCCTAACTCAGGCAATCTTTTCAATAAATCTTCCCAGTTAGAATTTAACCTTACGGTTTCTTCATTTAAAGTAGTTGCCAGTAATTGTGCTTCGCTTGAGTTAAGAGCAATTGCTGCTTCTCTTATTCTGATGCCCGGTTTTTCTTCTTCCAGTGCTTTCCAGGCTTTGTAAAGCTCTTCTGGTGATTGTGTTTTAGCTAAATTGTCCATATGAAATTGTATTTAAATTTTTTGTCTGTATGTTTAAAATGGATTTCGGTACAATGATCAGTTGGCCGTTATCTTCAATTAGCTTTACCGGATGCGAAAATGTTTCTTCAATTACATCGGTGGTAGCTACCTCATTACAAGCACCATAGGCAACTGTTTGACCTTCCTTTAAAAATAAGATATCATCTGCATACTGAATCGCCAGATTAAGATCGTGTAAAATGGCCAGTACACCAATATGTCGATTGCATTGTTTTTTGGCCAGAGCCAATAATGCATGTTGCTGAGCCAAATCGAGACTTGATGTAGGCTCATCGAGTAACAAATATTTTGGGTCAGGTGAGTTATGTAGCAACTGAGCAATTACTCTTGCCATTTGCACACGCTGCTTTTCTCCTCCTGATAGTGTTTGATAATGGCGACCTTTGTATTTTTCTAAACCTGTTAAAGCAATAGCCTTATCAATTACTTCTTCTTTTGCTGCTGAACTGTCTTTAAAAGCATATCTGCCAATTTCAATCACTTGTTCAATCGTAAAAGGGAAGTTTACCACTGTGTGTTGAGGAAGTATGGCTCTCAGTTTAGATAATTCATGATTCTTAAAATTGCTGATGTTTTTTCCATTGAGTTTTACTTCGCCAGCAAATTTCTTTGTTTCTCCTGAAAGTATTTTCAGTAAGGTGGTTTTACCTGCACCATTTGGTCCCACTACCGCAGTAAATTTACCCGGCTCAATCTGAAGTGAACAGTTTCTGAGAATGGTTTTTCTACCAATACTTTTAGATATATTGTCGATTGTAAACATCAGATTAATCTTTTCTTTTTACTTGAAATAAGTAGATAAATGAAAAATGGTGTGCCGATTACAGCAGTAACTACTCCTATAGGTAATTCGGCAGGTATTACGATTGTTCGAGCAAAAATGTCTGCGAGTAAAAGCAAGCAAGCACCGCCAATTGCCGAACATGGTAAAACCAATGTATGATCAGAAGTAAAACTGATTCTGATAATGTGAGGCACCACTAAACCCACAAAACCGATAATGCCAGTAAAAGCAACAGAAACACCTACAGCCATGGCACTAAATAACACTGTGAGTAGCTTCACCTTCTCTACAGATACCCCAGAATGGAAAGCTTCAGACTCTCCCAAAGCGATGGCATTTAGCGATCTACTCATTGTTATGAGGCCTGTGCAAGCAATGCCAATCAGCGGTAATAGAATATTTAGTTTCTCCCAAGTTGCGGAACTCAGGTCGCCCAAAGTCCAGAAAGTGTAGGAGCGCAACTGGGCATCGTCTGCATAAAAGATGGCTAAGCCAATAGCAGCTCCGGCTAGTGAGGTAATGGCAACACCTGCCAGAATCAAATACGTTATTTGAGTTTTGCCTTCGAATTTACTGAGTTTGAGGGTGAAGACGGTGGCTAAGCCTCCACCCAAAAAAGCAAAAAGAGGCATTATAAAAGTTCTTGATACTTCGAGCAGGGCAGGAGCAACTGTTCCCATAAACATGATGACGAAGATCGCGCCCAACGCTGCGCCACTAGATACGCCGATAATTCCGGGTTCAACTAATGGATTTCTAAATAAACCTTGTAATGCTGCGCCACTAATACCCAGCGCTGCACCCACCGAAACGGTGAGCAACAAGCGCGGTAGTCGGATATTAATTAAAACCAATTCTTTCATCTCATCGATACCTGAAACAATGCCTAGCTTTTGAGCAAATACAAGCACAATATCAAAAGGTGATACGGTAACTGAACCGATTGCCAAAGAGCTTAAGAATAGCACGCTAAACAGCCCTAGCATGAGCAAAATGGTAAGCGTATGTTTTGAGATATTTTTGTTAGTGAGCGCGATCTGCATTTTATTCTTCAGTTGGATGAGTTAATTGAAAAAGTTCTTGTGCAGCTTCTGCAATTCTTGGCCCCCAGTTAGTGAGCTTAATGCCATCTATAGCGATAATCTGTCTTTTTTTGCCAGCAGTAGTTTGAGCAACTCCGGTTACTTCTAGCACTTTATCAACTCCTCCAACACTTGCCAAACCAGACTCAAAAAAGAGAATATAATCTGGGTTTGTTTTTATGAGTGCTTCTGCATTGAGTGGTTTATAACCAGATACATCTGGAAGTGCATTTTTTGCACCAGCTAACTCTAAAATATCGAAATCGGTGTCTATACCGCCAGCAATTTGCATAGCGCCTATTCCTCTAGCATATACACAAAGAACAGTTGGACGGGCTTGGTTAGCATCTACTTTCTGTTTAAGAACGGCCAAATCACTTTCAATTTTTGAGATAAGTAATTCGCCTTCTTTTGATTGGTCTAAAGCTGCTGCAATGGCTTTTATTCTAGCTTTGGTGCTTTCGAAGTTTCCTTCATTTTCTACTACCAAAGTTTTAATACCTGTAGATTTAATCTGAGCGATGAGCTCATCTTTTACATAGTCTTTTTCAAAAATTACCAAGTCTGGCTTTTGTGAGATAATACCTTCTGCGCTAATAGAGCTTCTGTATCCGATAGAAGGCAGCGAAGTGAGCTTAGAAGGATAAAGACTAGTTCGGTCTGTAGCAATAATTTTATCGCAGAAACCCAGTTCGCAAACTATTTCGGAACTAGAGCTTCCAGCAGTTATAATTCTATCTTGGGCTTTTACAAAAAAGCTTGATAGTAGAAAAAAGGCAAGCGGGATTATGTAGTAATTCATGTTTATTTTAATTTAGACTAATTCTAAATAATGCAAGTATAAGCCCGAATTGGATTAGAATCAAGGGTTTTAGAGAAAAAATTTTATTCACTAAAAAAAATTAGTACCAAATACCTGCTGCGTCTTGTGGAGCCGAATTATCAAATAAATATTTAAGTGAAGCACATTTTTTAAATGCAATTGAGCTATTGAAGTTTAATTAATCTATCTTAAGATGTAATTAGACTTAGGTACTAACTGAGCGAATAAATTGGAATTGATTTATGAAAACAATAAGCCCATTATATGCTTATATTAAGAATTTAGCTTTTGAAATAAAAAGTGCCTAATATGTACTTCTAAACTTATTTTTGTTAATTGTGATATTTCATTGTTAGCTTTAGCTAAGAAATTAATTTCACTTTTTTAAGAAAACAAACAATTGGCAGTGCACATAATTAGATGATCAATCTTGTAAAGAAAAGTAGAGCAAAAATAGTGTTGGTAATATCAGGGTTTGCTATGCTTACCAGCATTTTGGTGATTATAGGTTGGTTGTTTGATATTAAATCAGTTTTAAATGTAGTTGCTGGTGGTGCAACAATGAAGTTTAACACGGCTCTGTGTTTTTTTTTCTCTGCCTTAGGCATCGCATTGTCTTTTGGCAAGAAAGCTACTTTAAAATATGCTAGCATAATATTAGGCTTTCTGGTGCTGATTATTGGCAGTTTTAGTCTTGCAGAGTACCTGTTCCATTTCCAATCTTTATTAGATAACTTTTTTGTAACCGATCTACTTTCTAGTGCTTATCCAGGTAGAATGTCTGCTGGTACAGCTTTTTGTTTTGCCATGTTGGGTTTGTCTCTTATAGCAATACATACAGAGCAATTAGTAGTGCTTAAAACGGTACAACATGTATTAACCCTAGTAGTCATTATAGCATTTGTATCTCTAATTACCTTTATTCTAGAGATACCCACAGTAAACAAAGTGTTTTTTATTAACACCATGGCGTTGCATACCTCTCTGCTTTTTATGCTATTGGCTATCAGTTTATCATTAAAAAATATTCATTTGGGATTTACAGCGCTAATTTTTGAAGATTATGATGGAAGCAGATTAATTAGAAAGCTAATTCCATTTATAGTTAGCCTCTCCATAGGTTTAACTTATATCTTGTTGACAGTAGTAAATAATCAAACCATTAACTACGATTTTGGATTAGTCATTTCTACAGTAGCCTTTGTGCTGATAAGTATCATTTATATATCTATTATTGGGATTAATCTAAACAAGAAAGATATTAGGTGGAGAGAGCTGCAAAAATCATTAAGAGATACCAATCAGGAACTTGAGTATTATAAGCAAGCACTAGATAAAAGCTCAATTGTGGCTTTTACAGATGCAAAAGGAATAATTACAGATGTAAACCAAAAGTTCTGTGATATTTCTAAATATGATAAAACTGAGATTATTGGCAAAACACATAAGTTAATTAACTCAGATTTTCATGATAGGGCTTTTTTTAAAAACCTTTGGGAGACTATTAAAAAAGGCGAAGTGTGGATGGGCGACGTAAAAAACAAAGCTAAAGATGGTTCTTATTACTGGGTACATACTTCTATTGTTCCTTTTAAAAATGATACCGGGGAGATATACAGATATTTAGCCATTAGGCAAGATGTAACCAAGCGAAAAGAAGCAGAAGAAATGTTGGCCTCACAGTATGTGAAAAAGCTAGAGCAAAAAAATGCCGAACTTGAGCAGTTTGCCTACATTGCTTCACACGATTTGCAAGAACCGCTCAGGTCTGTTACCAACTTTGTAAATATCTTGGTAGAAGACTATCACGATAAGTTTGATGAAGATGGCGCTAAGTATTTGAGGATAATTAGTGATGCCACCGAGCGAATGAGAAACCTTATCAAATTTTTGTTAGATTATTCAAGATTAGGTCGTGAAAGAAAATTAAGTTTAGTAGATTGTAGTAAAATCTTACAAGAAGCAATTGCCGATCTTAATGAATCTATAAATATAGCAGAAGCAGATATTGAGATTGGGAATTTGCCTACATTGTATGTTTTTGAAACTGAGATGCGACAACTATTTCAGAATCTTATAAGTAATGCTATTAAGTTTCAAAGAAAAGACTGCAAACCTCAAATAAAAATCAGTGCTCAAAAGCTAAATGATACTTGGATGTTTTCTGTACAAGATAATGGTATAGGAATAGCCCCAACTCATTTTAACAGAATCTTTCAGATATTTCAGCGATTGCATACTAGTAGAGAATATCAAGGATATGGAATAGGGTTACCTAATTGCAAAAAAATTGTTGAACTTCATGGAGGAGAAATTTGGGTTGAATCTGAGGTAGATAAGGGATCAACTTTTAATTTTACAATCCCAAAATTAGAGTTATGAAAAAATTAAGTTGTATAATGTTGGTAGACGATAATCCTGATGATAATTTTTTTCATGAAAGGATTATTAAAAAGAGTGGTGCAGCAGAAGTTGTGGTAACAAAAGAGACAGGGTACGAAGCATTAGAATATTTAAAATTACAGCGATTCGAAAAACTGGCGCATCCACAGCTAATATTTCTAGATATTAATATGCCTGGCATGAACGGCTGGGAATTTATAGAAGAATACAACAAACTGGCTCCAGATCAACAAGGAGACCATGTAATTGTGATGCTTACCACTTCTAAAAACCCAGATGATAGGCAGATAGCAAACAAGAATGCGAAGGTAACTGACTTTAAAAGCAAACCTCTTACAAAAGAAATGCTTGAAGAAGTAATAGATAAATACTTTGTATAATAGACATATTTATGCTGCAGGCAGTCATTTTCGATATGGACGGAGTCATTATAGATTCTGAACCCTTCTGGAAAAAAGCAGAAAGAGAAATATTTTCTTCAATAGGAGTAAATGTTACCGATGAGCACACCGCCATTACTGCGACCATGACTACCAAAGAAGTTACCGAGTATTGGTTTAATTATAACCCTTGGGCAAATTTACCACTCCACGAAGTTGAAAATGCAGTAATCGATAGAGTAGGTGAGCTAATAAATCGCTTAGGCAAGCCAATAGATGGAATTTCTGATACGCTTAAATTCTTTAAAGAGCGAAATTTTAAAATTGGTTTAGCAACCAACTCTCCCAAAAAACTGATTCCGATGGTCTTGCAAAAGGTTGGAATTAGCAGCTATTTCGATGCCATTACTTCTTCAGACGAAGCAGCTCAGGGAAAACCCGACCCGGCAGTGTATTTAACCACTGCGCATAAACTTAATATTGCACCACAATTTTGTTTGGCTTTTGAGGATTCTGGTTCAGGCTTAAGAGCAGCTAAAAGAGCCGGAATGAAAGCGGTGGTAGTTCCTGCAGCTTTTGAATACGATCATCCTAAGTTCGATATAGCAGATTTAAAGCTTGCAGGCTTTAAGAGTTTCAATGAAAAATACCTCCATTATTTAAGTGAATCTTAGGTCTGAATTTATGTCAGCTTCAATGAGTTCTTATCAATGTAAATCAGTTTATAAACTCAACAAGATTGACAAATAACTTCCTCATAAAGAAACCCGACAACCATTTTCTGGCTTCATTGGTAGAATACTATTTTTTTATTGATGTTCCGGTAAGTGAGGTAGATAAGCAAGGCGAATATATAATTCCTTTTCCGAGAATCACTTTTGGCTATTTCTTCGATCATCCCTTTTTGGTTACTAATCAAGTTTTAAACCAACAGGTTGAAGTTGATATGGTGATTTCTAAAATTACGTCTCATAAAATCACTGTAAAGCCAATTAGTGATTGCATTAAGATAATCGGCGCGCATGTAAAACCTTTTACACTGGCTTATCTCACAAATACTTCTTTGGCTGATTTACCTTGGTTAATAGATACCCAAGAACTATTTAAACAAAAAGCGGCTAGTTTTAAGCAAAAGATCAATGCTTGTAAAACCCCAGCGCAGATGTTTGCCGAAGTTGAAAATATCTTTTTAGAGTCAGTATTGGTAAAAGATTTATCTCTAATTACCCAAGCTGTGGAGCTGGTAGAAAAGCATACGGGAGAAATTAAACTCGATGAGTTGGCAAACATTACAAGAGTTACTTCGCGCACTTTAAGAAATCAGTTTTACAAGCATATTGGTTGTGCCCCAAAAGAATATATAAAGCTGGTAAAGTTGTATCAGTCGGTGTATCAGATGCATCATTCAAACAATTCGCTTACTAGCATTGGCCACGATGCCAACTATTTCGATCAAGCACATTTTATCAAAACCATCAAACACATTACTGGCAAATCTCCGGGAAAGCTCAGAAAAGAAATGTCTGCTTTCCGTTTTTTACAATTTTAGGCTGTGGTAATAGCTGAAATTAGCCATGTCTGCTAAAGACATTTAATCAATTTCAGAAAATTATAGCCAACCATGAAAAGAAAGAACTTAGTAAAAATCCATTTGTTAGCCACTACTATTGCGGTAATCACCATTCTTACATTTTTTACTTCTTCTGTATTTGCTGAACTCAACGGAGATGAAACCATCTTCAAAACAGTAAAAACCAGTATCTTCTATGCGCTGCCATTACTCTTAATCGCCATGCCTACATTAGGAATTTCTGGCAATAAACTAGCGGGTAAATCAACCAACCAAGAAGTACTGAAAAAGCAAAAGAGAATGAAGCTAATCGTGTTTAATGGCATTGTCTTAATTTCGTTAGCATCATTCCTGTATTATCAGGCAAATTTTAAAGCTATAGATGCTGTCTTTTTGTATGCACAATTGGCTGAGTTTGCTTTCGGTATTGGCAATTTGGTATTAATCGGATTAAATATAAAAAGTGGCCTTGTACTCTCTGGAAGACTTAAAAAGCAAGCACAAGTGAAGGTTTAAAGATAGAAAACCAGTTCGATTTTTTGAGAGATTAAGAAAGAATGAATCTTTAATGAAATCGCCTGATTTGATGAGCTTTTTTGTAAACAAATTGCGCTGAGAAGTATTATATAATAAAAACTAAATAGCACATGAAATTTACAAGAAAAGCAAGTGCCAACTGGAAAGGCACTGGAAAAGAAGGTAAAGGAACTGTAAGTACAGAAAGTACTACGCTTAGCCAAACTCAAGTATCTTACAAAAGTAGATTTGAAGAAGGTACAGGTACAAACCCAGAAGAATTGGTCGCTGCGGCACACTCAAGCTGTTTTACCATGCAACTGAGCTTTCTTTTAAACGAAGAAGGTTACACCGCAGATAATCTGGATACCGATGCCAAAATCACTTTTGAAGATGGAGCCATCACCAAAATTCATTTAGAATTGGAAGGACAGGTGCCAGAAATCGCAGAAGACGAATTCAAGAAAATAGCAGAAAAAGCAAAAGAGGTTTGCCCAATCTCTAAATTGTTAGATACTGAAATTACGCTTTCAGTAACACTTTTATAAAAGAGAAAAAAGGAAATTACGATAATAGAAGTCTGGGTTAATCACTCAGACTTTTTTTATGCAATCAATTAGTCGCAAACGGGGAGTGCTTTTGTCGGAATTGGCTATGCACTTAAACTCATAATTCTTTTAACTTAGCCATATATAAATGCTTAAATTATGAAAGGGAATTATAAAGATGTGGATGAATATATAGCTACATTTTCTGAGCCGATTAAAGAAATTCTGGAAGAGATAAGGGCACATATAAAAGATACAGCTCCGCAGGCAGAAGAAGTAATTAGTTATGATATGCCTGCTTATAAATACCATGGTCCTTTGGTGTATTTTGCCGGATATAAGAAACACATAGGTTTTTATCCCACACCTTCGGCGATTGCTCATTTTAAACCAGAAATAGAAAAAGCAAAATATAAATGGGCAAAAGGTTCGGTACAATTCCCACTAAGCGAGCCCATGCCAATGGAACTGATTAAAGAAATGGTACTTTTCAAACTTGCCGAAAACACCAAGAAGTGATAGGAGGCATTATTTACATGTTAATAAATTTAATGGTTGTATAGCTGTAAGGCACGATGATCATATCCATCTTCAAGTGAAGTAAATGAAAATCTATTTCATTTAAGTGTGAAATCTACACATGATATTGCGATGAAATGAATTAACTTGCAGCCGAAAATTTACTTTACTACCAGACTTTTAACCCTAGATGAAGAAGATAACTAAACTATCATTTATACTTATCTGCTGTTTAATTACAGTAATTACCACTACCGGCTTCGCACAAGCTCAAGCAGGCAAAATGTCTTACACGGTTTCATTTCCTGAACCAGCTAGCAATGGCTTGCATGTAAAATTGCAAACTTCAGGTTGGCAGCAAGACACCCTCAATTTTAAAATGCCTAAATGGATGCCCGGTTATTATCAGATTATGGATTATGCTGATGAAATTGTAAGCATTTCGGCAGAAGATAGCAAAGGAAAAAAACTCACTTTAGATAAAATCAACAAGAACACTTGGCAAATTACTGGTGTAAAAAACAAAGCTTTTACGCTGAACTACGATATAAAAACTAGTAAGCAGTTTGTGGCAAATAGCTATGTAGATGCTGAGCATGCTTATTTAATTAATGCCAGTACTTTTTTCTATGTGGATGG
This sequence comes from Thalassovita sp., assembly GCA_002729595.1. Lineage (GTDB taxonomy): Bacteria > Bacteroidota > Bacteroidia > Cytophagales > Flammeovirgaceae > Chondrinema. The sequence continues at coordinate 26,811 of PBYL01000213.1, forward strand.
ATTTATCAATATACCAGTAGCAATAAAGGTAGAAATGAATGAGGCGTGGAGTAAAATTGCAACAGGTTTAACTTTGGTAAAAGGAAAATCAAACGAGTTTACTGCACCAGATTTCGATATTTTATACGATTGCCCTATCCTTATTGGTAATTTGGAAGAGCTACCTTCTTTTGAAGTAGGAGGCAAATTACACCGATTTGTTGGCTACAAATTAGGCGACTTTGACCACGAAGGTTTTATGCAAAAATTAAAACTAATGGTAGAATCTGCTGTGGCGATTATTGGCGATATTCCTTATAAAGAATACACTTTTATTGGAATTGGTCCGGGTAGAGGAGGCATTGAGCATTTAAATAATACTACAGTAAGTTTCGATGGAAACAGACTTAATTCAGATGCTGCTATGAATGGCGTACTCAACTTTTTAGCCCACGAATACTTCCATCATTATAATGTAAAACGCATCAGACCTTTTGAGTTAGGGCCTTTCGATTACGACCAAGGGAGCAAAACCAACTTGCTTTGGGTGAGCGAAGGATTATCAGTTTACTATGAATACTTGGTGATTAAAAGAGCTGGCTTGGCAAGTGTAGAAACCCTGTTCGAAGATTTTGAAAACAACATCAATGTAGTTGAAAACAATCCGGGTAAAAACTATCAGTCATTGGTAGAGGCAAGTTACAATACTTGGAAAGATGGTCCATTTGGCACACAAAGAGAAGAAAAGGGTAAAACCATTTCTTATTACCAGAAAGGACCAGTTGTGGGTTTGCTGTTAGATTTTGCTATTCGCAATGCTACCAAAAATGAGAAATCTTTAGATGATGTGATGCAGCATGTGTATTACAGGTATTATAAAGAGTTAGGCAGAGGTTTTACAGATGCTGAGTTTGAGCAAACTTGCGAAACTGTAGCAAATGCATTGCTTACCGAAATATTCCAATATATATACACTACCAAACCCTTGGATTACGACAAATATCTGGAAATGGGTGGATTAAAGTTGGAAGTGAATCCTGCTGAAAGTGACCCAGAAAAAAAGGTGTATAAGCTCAAGCAAATAGAAAATCCTACAGAATTGCAAAAGGAAATCTTTCAATCTTGGATTGGAGAATGATTATCTGAGCAGTATTGAATAAAATAATGGATTGATTATTAACTTCGCTTGTGTTTAATAATCAATCCTAACTCATATACATGAGAGCAATTTTTTAAGCTCATGGAAAAAATCGTATTTATTGGCTATAAACCATTCACCGGCAAAGAGGCAGAACTTGCAGCATTACTCGAAATTCACTGGCAAACACTCAAAATAGAAAGTTTGGTAACCGATAGGCGACCAATTATTGTAAAGGCAGAAGACGAAACTGTGATTGAGGTTTTCGGTTGGAAATCTAAAGAAGCAATGGATTTGGCACATTCTAATAAAATTGTATTAGATATGTGGAATGAGTTTTCTAAGGTGTGTGAATATGTGCCTGTAGGTGAGCTCACCGAGATGAAAGAATTGTTTTCTGAGTTTAAGCCACTCAATTAGTTCTAAGAGCTATTTTATTGAAATGTAATGGTACTGATGTATTTGAATATCTTTTAGTTTGATATTCTATACCAATTGGGTGCTAACTTATAATTTGTGCCTTCTGCATTATCATTATTTATTTTTGATTCAAACTCCTGTATTTTGTCATAATTATTTGTGTAGACAAAGGCAGAGTAATGATCTAAGATACCTCTATCAATAAAAAAAAGTATCGTATACCCGCTTCCGTAATCATCTATTATTATATCATTACCTCCATTTGAAATTGGTAGAAAGTAATCTAAATGAACTATGTTCTCTTTGTATTCTCCTTTTAATACTCGATCGACAATTTCTTGCCTTTCATTTTTGTAAAACCTCCAATCAAATTTTTCGATGAACCTTTCTCCAAAAAACAATGATGCAGAACCCAATAAAATCGAAAAAATTAATCCTACTAATTGAAAAGTAGAACGCACTATTTTAAGAGCTTTAACCAGAGTAATTGTCATTATTAAAGCCATTAGTATGTAAATACTAATCAGCAGCATTCCGACAGGACCAGATGTATAATAGTAAAAAATGGGTGCTTGAAGTATAGCTAAAATGCAGAGGGTGAATGTTAAAATATTATTTGTTTTTAGCATAGTTGATGTAAAAATTCAAATTAATATATGAGTAAACGAATATTTATCTTAAAAACTCATTGTAAAACATACTAGTTGGAATGTTTTTATATATTTGCTTTATGAAACAAGAAATTAAATCGGAACTTACACAGCAGTTGATTATCGACAAGGCATTTAACTTGTTTTATAAGAATGGTTTTAAATCGACCAGCATAGATAAAATAATGCTTGCGACCAAGCTCTCTAAGGGTGCATTTTATCATCATTTTAAAAATAAGCAAGATATAGGTTTAGCAGTAATTAGCCAGCGGGTGCAAACCAGAATTTTAAATGGAATGATCAAACCTCTGGATTCAAACCAAGAACCGATTGAGTTACTCAAGCATGTTTTCACTTCTAAAATCAGGTCGTTTTCGATGGAAGAAAAACAAGCCGGTTGCCCAGCAAATAACCTCATCAACGAAATTGGAGATAGTGAATTAGGCTACCAACTTGCTCTTCGAAAAATTATAGACGATTGGAAACAAGCTATTATAAAAGTAATTGAAAATGGAAAAAGTACAGGTAGCATTAAACCCGAAGTAGATAGCGCTGCTGTAGCCATTTACCTGATTAGTGCTTTTGAAGGAATTCGGGGAATTAGAAAGCTTTATCAAGACGATCAGATATTGGAAGAATATCTTTTAGGAGTAGAAAATTATCTCAACCAACTTAAATAAATTTTTTTGCTTAAAAACATACCAACTAGAATGTTTTATTAGAATTTTAACCAGATGAAAAAAGAACAAAACGCAAGAAGAAATTTTGTAAGAAAAAGCTTAGCACTTGGCAGTACAGGACTATTATCAACTACATTATTAAAAGCTGAAAATTTTGAAACCATGGAAAAACCAATTGCCGACACCAGTATAAGACCCAAAGTATTGTTTTTTGATGTGAATGAAACCTTGCTAGATTTAGCGCCATTGAAAGCCAGTGTAAATCAGATTTTGCAAGGTAACAAAGAGCTTCTGCAACTTTGGTTTACTACCATGCTGCAATATTCATTGGTAAATACAGTGGCCAATAAATACAACAACTTTGGTGAGATTGGGGCAGCAGCTTTAATGATGATCGCCAAGAATAATGGAAAAGAAATTACAGAAGAGGAAGCAAAAAAGGCCATTGCACCGATTAGATCATTACCACCACATCCAGAAGTAAAGGCCGCACTACAATTATTAAAACAACAAGGTTTCACTTTAGTCTCGCTTACAAATTCACCACCTCAGGTTGTGAAAGCGCAATTTACCAATGCGGGTATTATCGATTTGTTTGATGAAATGCTCACTGTAGAAGAGATTGGCAAATACAAACCGCATGCAGATACATACAACTGGGCAACGCGAAAATTAGGTGTGCTTCCAGAAGAGAGTATGCTCATTGCCGCACATGGTTGGGATGTGGCAGGAGCAGCTTGGGCAGGTTGGCGAACTGCTTTTATCAGCAGACCGGGACAGCAATTATATCCATTGGCACCAAGACCAGAGCTAGTGGAAGACGATTTGTCGACTATCGCCAAAAAGCTAATTGCTTTGGTGTAATAACATAATTAATACGGCTAGTACTTCTCATATAAAAAGTCAGTAATTTTAATTGCTGGCTTTTTTAGTTTTATATCATCAGAAATCTAAAAATATGGAAAATGAAAATACTACAATCAGTTTGAGGGCTGCGAATATGAAAGATCTCGAATTGCTTAAGCACTGGGATAGTCAGCAACATGTAATAGATGCAGACCCAAATGATGAGTGGGAGTGGGAGACTGAATTACAAAGATATCCACCTTGGCGAGAGCAGCTAATTGCAGAGCTAAATGGTAAACCTATTGGCTTTGTACAGATTATAGACCCAGAAAAAGAAGACTCACATTACTGGGGCGAAATAGCGCCAAACCTGCGAGCAATCGATATTTGGATAGGTGAAAAAGAAAATATAGGAAAAGGCTATGGCACAGAAATAATGCGACAAGCCATCGCCAAATGTTTCGAAAATCCATCAGTTACAGCGATACTTATAGACCCTTTAGAAAGCAATTCAAGGGCGATTCGCTTCTATGAAAAAATGGGATTTAAATTTTTAGAACATCGCACATTCGGCGAAGACAAGTGTGCTGTTTACATGCTAAATCGATATAATTGGGAATCTGATTAGAGTGAAATGTTGGAAAAATGTAAAAACAAAACTATTTTAGAATCCGATACTAAGATTACCAATCAGAATTTCAAAAGTCTTTATTCAATCATTGCTTTTTCAGCTTAAAAATTCAATCAGCAATTTTAACATCCAGTATACGGGTTTTTAATGTATTGAATAATTTCTAAATTGTATTGTCCTTATATCATAACAAATGCAGACCTTAAACAACAAAGATATTGCTATCCGAATTAAAGAGGGTGACTTTGCTGCACTTGAAAAACTTTATCAAAACAATTGGATAAGGCTGGTCAACTTTTCTTTTGGTATGCTTAAATCAAAAGAAGATGCAGAAGAAGCCGTGCAAGATATTTTTGTGAGACTTTGGGAAAACAGACAGAAAATTAATCCGGAAATGCCTATACATGGATTTTTGTTTGTGGTTGCCAAAAGGGTGGTTTTAAATAAGCTGAGAACAAAAGCCAAAGAGCTGCAAATGGTAGATATACATGAGAATGATGCTTGGCGAAATTGTTTGGCAGAAGACCAATTGATTTATAGTGAGCTTACCCAGATTTCTGAGCATGCCATTGCGAAACTTCCACCAAAAAGAAAAGAGATTTTTTTACTCAGAAAAAACCAAGGATTCACCAACAAAGAAATTGCTAACCATTTAAATGTTTCAACGCAATATGTTGAGAAGCAAATGGCTTTGGCACTGAGTACGATTAGGGCATACCTACAGGCACATACAGATATTATTCTCCCACTAATTCTGCTTTTTATTAACCTCTAAAAATTTTTTTCAAAAAAATTACAATCGGAGGTTGGGTGCGCTTCCAATTCCTGTGTATTTATTAATACAAGCAATAAGTATTACAGTAAATAGGAAAATGGACGCTCGAATAGCAAATCTATTAAAGAAGTATTTTTATAATCAGGCGAATGAGGCTGAGTCGATTGAGTTACAAAATTGGCTAGCCGAGCAAGGTTATGAAAATCAATTAGATGAGATAGTTGAACAATTGTATCTGGAAACGAGCAATGAAAAAACTGTAATCGATGCTGATAGTAAAAAAATCTGGAACAACATTGCTACTAAAGTGGATGTTCCTACACCTCCCAAAACTGTTGTAAGAGAGTTACCAAATCAAAAATCGAATCCGTATTGGAGAGTCGCTGCGGTAGTCACTTTGCTACTTGTAAGCTGGTTGGCATTTACTTACAAATCTAAAATAAGTGATGAGCAAAAAATAGCAGAGGTAAAATGGATTAGCAGAGCAACTGCATTAGGAGAGAAACTTTCTCTCACCTTACCAGACGGCTCTAAAATTAAAGTGAATGCAGGTAGTAAGGTGAGGTTTGCAGAAAACTTTTTAGAATCGGATACCAGAATTATCTATCTGGAAGGAGAATCATTTTTTGATGTAGCCAAAATGCCAAGCAAACCTTTTAAAGTAATTACCGGTAATGTGGAAACTACCGTGCTTGGAACCTCATTTAATGTGCATGCATATCCATTAGATAACAAAGTACAGATTGCAGTTTTAACAGGAAAAGTAAATGTAAAAAACGAAACAGCCGAGGTCAATCTCACACCAGACGAGATGGCTACTTTAAAAGATACTGCCTTTGTAAAAACAGGTTTTAACAGAGAAGAAATATTTGGTTGGAAAGACGGTAAGCTCATTTTTAATAAATCCACTTTCGATGAAGTGTTAAGCAGTTTAGAGAAGTGGTATGGAGTAGAATTTATAGTTCAAGATGAAAAAATCCGCCGAAAACAGGTGGGTACTTTTACTGCGCAATATCAAAATGAAAGTCTGGAAACTGTATTAAAGGGAATCGCTTATTCTGGGAAATTTAATTTTAAGATAGAAGGAAAGAAAGTTTTATTAAGCAATAAATAAGGTGTTTTTGAAGAATTTAATATCGAATAATATGAACAGCAGCTAATATACTATTATCTAATTTTAATGTAATCACAAAAATACCCTGAAGGCAGATTTTGTCGCGATCATCTGCCTTACAGGGCAATTGTTTAACTTGGTAAACTTAGTAAAAATATGAAATGGAAACTACTTAGACAAATCATCATTATGTCGAAATCCGTGCTATATTGCTTTATGATACAGTGCGTTACGCTATCAGTGTTGATTGCGAGCCCTGGAAAGAGCCAATCCAAAAGTGTGGAGGAAATTTATGTTTCAGTTAATCTGAAAAATACTACGCTAGAAGATCTTTTTGATCATATAGAAGCGCAAACAGAATTTGAGTTTGCCTACTTTACTAAAGCGCTGGACAAAGAAACCAGACTTAATTTACGTGTGAGCAACAGTTCGCTTGGAAACATCCTTCGAGAAGTTTCTAAAGAGGCTAATTTGGCTTTTAAACGTGTAAACGATAAAATATACATCAGTAAAAAAACAGTTTTAACCCCCAACCTTCTAGAAACGATTGAGGAAGAAGAGGTGGCTCAAGTGGCCATTTCTGGTGTGGTTATTTCGTCTGAAGATAACAATCCTTTGCCGGGGGTAAGTATTCTGATAAAAGGTACTGCGAACGGTACAACTACCAATATTGATGGTAAATATTCACTTACAGCTCCTGCAGATGCCATTTTACAATACAGTTATATAGGTTTTGAAACACAGGAAATTGCTGTTGGTGCTCAAAGTGTTATCAATGTAACGCTTGCTCCAAACTTAGAGCAGCTTGAAGAAATTGTAGTAGTTGGTTACGGTACTGTAAAGAAAAGTGACTTAACTGGTTCTGTGGTTTCTCTTAAATCAGATAAGATTAACCAAGGTGTAAATACCTCAGTAGATGAATTATTGAAAGGTAGAGCAGCCGGTGTGAGTGTGGTACAAAACAGTTCTGAGCCGGGTGGCGGTGTGTCTATCAGTATTAGAGGTGCGAGTTCTTTTACGGCAGGCACTGCGCCATTATATGTGATTGATGGCTTGCCTATTAATAATGCTGCTTTAACTACAGGCAATGGTTCTTTCCCTGCATCACGATCTCCTGCAAACCCATTAAGTGCATTAAACCCAAATGATATAGAATCTATTGAGATTTTAAAAGATGCTTCTGCAACTGCAATTTACGGTTCTCGTGGTGCAAATGGGGTCATCTTGATTACTACCAAAAAAGGTAAAGCAGATAAAATGAGGGTAAATTATGATGGCTATGTGGGTGTGCAAAATGTGCTGGGCAAATTAGATGTGCTCAATGCAGATGAATATTATAATGTATTGACTGAATTGGTAGAAGATGGTGGTGGTTCTGCAGAAGAAGCTGTTACCGGAATTGATAATGGCGGTACAGATTGGCAAGACTTATTATTGAGAGATAATGCGCCTGTTCAAAACCATAACTTATCGCTATCTGGAGGTAATGAAAAAACGAGTTACTATGCAGCATTAAATTACTTTAATCAAGAAGGTGTGGTGATTAGCTCTTCTTTTGAGCGCTACGGAGCAAGAATGAATGTGGATTCTAAAATCACAGACAAGCTAGAAGTTGGGGTAAATCTAAACACCACATTCAGTATTAATGACCTTGTACCTGCTCAGTCTTATGGAGTAAACATGGATAATGGCGCGTTGTATTCTGCTTACAACTTCGATCCTACTTTGCAACCTTACGACGAAGATGGCAATTACACATTATCACCTTTCCATAGTTTAGATAATCCACTGGCATTGGCAAATGGTAAATCTTCCATTGTAAAAAGTTTTAGAACAATGGGTGTGGCTTATGCCAAGTATCAATTGTTGCCTTCTCTATCTTTCAAATTGAACTTGGGTACAGATGTAACCAACCAGCGTAAAGATGTGTACATCGATCGAACAACGGTAGATGGAAATGCCAATGGAGGTATCGCCAACATCTTTAATGAAAACCGATCTAATTATCTGGTTGAGGCAACTACAACTTACAATAAGAAGTTTGGCGACCATAGTTTAACGGCGCTTGCTGGTGTTACCACCCAAAGATTTTTCTATAATGGTACTTATACCGAAGGCAGGTCATTCCCTTCTGATGTTACTGGAACAGATAATATTGGTTTGGGTGACCCGACACTTTACGTAATCGGAAGTAGCAGAGCTGGCTATCAATTACTTTCTTATATGGGTAGAGCCAATTATGCTTGGAAAGATAAATATCTCTTAACTGCTACATTGAGAATTGATGGTTCTTCTCGCTTCGGTGATAACAGTAAATATGGTTATTTCCCATCAGCAGCTTTTGCTTGGAAGATGAAAGAAGAGCCTTTTTTAGAAACAGTTGATGCCATTAGCACCATGAAGTTGCGAGCGAGCTGGGGACAAACTGGTAATCAAGAAATAGGTAATTATCAGTCAATCACCACTTTTGCAGCCGGAGGAATTGCCGTATTTAATGTGGGTGGAGCATCTACTAAAATCTCAACCACAGCGCCAACCAGAATTGCCAACCCTAATTTGAAATGGGAAACTACAGAGCAATGGGATATCGGTGTTGATTTTGGCTTCTTAGAAGAAAGAATTTACGGTTCTTTAGAATACTTCGAGAAAAATACTTTCGATATGCTTATCAATTTGCCAGTACCAACCTCTACAGGTTATACCACGCAACTTACCAACATTGGTAGCATCAAAAACAAAGGGGTCGAGTTTACCTTAAACACTGTAAATATAGAAGGAGAATTCAACTGGACATCAACCATCAATCTGGCGACTATAAGAAATGAGGTAACTGATTTAGGTGGTATCGATCAGATTATTGAAGGTAGTGCTGGTTTTACAGGAGGATTTTTCCTTTCAGAAGAAGCTCAGACATTAAGGTCTTTCTATGGCTATCAAGTTGATGGTGTTTGGCAAAATGAAGATGACTTTAGCGTAACTACCGATAATGTAGCTCCGGGAGATTTAAAATACAGAGATGTAAATGGAGATGGTACCGTAAATGCAGACGACAGAGTTATTCTCGGCAATTCATTCCCAGATTTAACATGGTCTTTTGGTAATTCACTCGAATACAAAAACTTTGGTTTAACGATATTCTTTGAGGGAGTAAATGGTGTAAGTATGCTCAACCAGAATTTAGTAGATACTTATTTTCCTATCAACTTTAGAAGAAACAAAATTGCAGAACCTTATTTAAACAGATGGACAGAAGATAATCCTTCAAATAAATATCCTTCCTTTATTAATCCGGGAGGTCAGGGTACCAAACAGGCGAATTCATATACCATTGAAGATGCCTCTTACATCCGTCTTAAAACTGTAACACTAAGCTATAACCTACCAAAACTGATCAATTCTATTAGTAATGCATCGGTTTATGTAACTGCAAGTAACTTGTTTACCATTACAGATTATAGCGGTATCGACCCAGCAATCAATACGAATGGTAATGCGGTAAGTAGAATCGATTACAATGCTTACCCAACCGCAAAATCAGTTCTTCTTGGTCTAAAACTTAGCTTCTAAATGACTGAAATATGAAAAAGATATTAAAATATAATTTGATACTTCTAATATTGATGCTGTTTTCATGCGAAGACGTATTGGAAGAAAAAGTATATTCTCAATTAGCACCCGAAAACTTTTTAACTACGGACGAAGGTCTGCGCTCTGTGTTGTTTGCTTCTTATTCTCAAGCATACCTCAATGGATATTCGCACCA
>PBYL01000214.1 GCA_002729595.1 Thalassovita sp.
AGAAATAATTGCTAATAGAAAAAATGAAATAAAAAGAGTGGTTCCAAGAGGTAGTTTTCCAATTATAGTAATTGTATTGTTTTTATTAATTACACCCGTTCCTTTAAAAGGGAATGGAGTATTCAACCTGAAACTAAATATTCTAAATCTAGATAAAAAGTAAATTCTATTATTGGGCGAAAAATAAAACTTACCTTCTTTTCTTTTAAGCTTTAAATCATTAAGCTGCTTAATATTATTAGTTGGTATTTCTATAGTTCGTTCAAATGCAGTAATACCATTTTCAAAAGCAAACTTTGTAAATGAATAAAGTAAGAATGTTTCTATAATAATTATAAAAAAAGATAGCATACCACCAATTGCGAAAATTGTTACAAAATAAATCATCAAATTCTATTTGTTTAAAATAACAACTTAAAATGAGTACTAAGATTTCCCACTCACATTTTCTTTCCTTTTACCAGTAGCATAGTCTTTACAGATTCATTTTTTAAGTGAATAAAATTGAGTCTAGCATCATCATGCATAAACTGATTTAGTTGCTCTTCGCTTTCGAATGAGACAAAGTGGATTTCGTAAGGTTTTTCTTCTTCCCCAGAAACAAAATCTTCTTGTTTAGGCCTAAGTCTATAAATAAGCTTACCACCGTGCTTTTCCATTAAAGGAATTGCATGACTTTCGAATTCTAAAAAAAGTTCTTCTTTGCCTTCTTGTATAAATATTAACTGGGTTATGTAAATCATTTCGGTGTTATTTAATAAATGCATTTTCAGCTTTGAGACTTTGCGAGCGTAAACTAAATCTACTTAAACCCATTATATTTTGATGCATGAATAAGATATAATCTTATAATAAAAGATTATAAACCTTCCCATTGCAAGAGCCAGTATTTTCTGCTAAATTAAACTTTTGGTATCGGGTAATATACTATATATCTGTCAAATTAAACTCCTTGCTGCAAGGCTCAGAACTAGAAATACACAATAAACAACCGCTAAACCACCATCAGAGATTATTTTTATAATTTCTCTAGTTCACAAATACCACTAATATTTAGAACTATCTTAACAATTTCTTAAATAGTCTGAAAAGCATTTATGGTAGTTTAAAAGATATATTTGTATGACATGCCGGATTTTTAGAAAAAGCAAACTATAATCTTGGAAGATTTAATACTTATTCAGAAGATAAAAAAAGGTGATCAACATGCATTTGATGCATTGTTTAACAGGTACCACAAGCAATTGTGTTATTTTGCTTTTATGTACGTGTCAGACAGAGAACTGGCTGAAGAAGTTGTGTCTGATGTTTTTCTGAAAGTTTGGGTAAAGCGCGAAAAAATTCAAATCAAGAGTAATGTAAAAGCATATCTTTATACCATTACCAGAAATATTATTTACGATTCAGTTTCTGCTAAATCTGTAAAATTTGCGGAGTTAACAGATCAGCATTATCAGGAAATATATACGCGTGAGAGTCCTGAGCGAACCTTAATCCACAAAGAGCTGGATGCCGAAATCAATAGCATTATTAATAAATTACCTACCCAGTGTCGCATTATATTTATGCTTAACCGACACGATGGATTGAAATACAGAGAAATTGCCGAGTTGCTAAATATTTCTATTAAAACCGTAGAAAACCAAATGGGCAAAGCGCTTAAAATTTTAAAAGGCTCTCTTATTTACATTCTCCACCTTGCTCCAATCGTACTTTCTCAGTTTATAAATTTGATTTGGTAATACATACTTAATAATTACTTAACAACCTGAAATAGGGGTAAAACTCTAAAACTGCCGTCTTACCTTCCAAAAAGCAGAATGAACGAAAAGGTAGATTGGTCACTTTTAGCTAAGTTTTTTGTCGGAGAGGCAAATGAGCAGGAAAAAGATGCAATTGCAGTTTGGTTACAAAATCCTGAAAACAAGAAGGAGTTTGACAAAGCCAGAGCTGCATGGGAGGGGAATTTTAAAATGGATATACCTTTCGATTCTGACAGAATAAAAAGACTGCTCAATAGCAAGATCAATCAACACGAAATAGAACAAGCTGCTAAGCAAAAAGAAGCAATGCAGTATCATTTATATCAGGAAAAGCAAAAGAACAAAAGGCAATTATTGAGCATAGCTGCAACAATTATCATGTTGATGCTAGTTGGCTTGGGAGCTTATAATTACTTTTTATCAGCACCTAAAGAAGCTAAAAATGAAATTGCGCTAATTGAAAAGGCGAATCCGAAGGGCAGAAAAAGCACCATTAAGTTGCCAGATGGTTCTACAGTGCATTTAAATGCAGAAAGTTCAATTAAAATTCCTGAGCATTTTGCAGTCAACAAAAGAGAAGTATACTTAGAAGGGGAAGCTTTTTTCGAAATTGAAAGAGATGAAAACAGACCTTTTTTAGTGCACTCTGCTGGTATGGTTACCCGAGTATTAGGTACTTCATTTAATGTAAAGGCTTTTCCAAACGATAAGATTTTTGAGGTAGTTGTTGCCACTGGAAAAGTCGGAGTTTCTAACGAAGAAGCGAATGAACCATCAATAGTTTTAGTGCCAAACGAGCAAGGTTCTTTTAATAGAAATGAGACTCAGTTTTCTAAAAAAGAAGTAGATATAAAAAGATTTCTATGTTGGAAAGATGGCATTCTGCTTTTCCAAGACGAGAAAGTGGGCAGCATCATTCCTGAATTAGAGAGATGGTTTGGCGTAGAAATTAATGTAAAAAATAAAGAGATAGCAGAGAAAAAATTTACCGGAGAGTTCGAAAATATGTCTCTTGAACATGTACTGAAGGGCATGAGCTTTAGTCTTGGGTTCGACTATAGTTTTGAAAACGATACTGTTATTTTATTCAATAAAAATTAAGACTATGAAGCGAAATTTTACAAAGAACTTATTCGGCAAATCCAGCATGGATTCAAGATAATATTGGAGCAAAAATCTATGATTTAATCATATTATAAAATACAAGCAATCAAGCTATTCCCGGGAGTTTGACAAAGCAATCTAATTTCTAACTAATTTTTTAATGATGACTTAATGTTTCATTATGGACAAAAAATTTTTACTCAATTTTGAGTGTAGGACGACTTATGCCGTTCTCACAGGAATATTTCTATTTCTATTTTTTTCTACTGGCTTACAAGCTTCTGATAATCAAGTACCAAGCATCAAAGATGTTTTTGTTAGTTTGAATATCAAGAATGCAACTCTCAAAGAGTTTTTTAGCGATATCGAAACCAAAACCGAATTTAAGTTTGCTTACGATCCAGAGGTAGTTCGTAAAAACAAAGAAATCTCTAAATCGGAAGATAAAAAGTCATTATACGATCTATTGTATGAAGTAGCCGGAGAATACGGATTGCAATTCAAACAAATCAACAAAACTATATTTGTAAAAATACTTAATAACAAAGTACAAGTTAACGAACCTGTTGAGATCGATTTGTCTGCCAGACAAGACAGATTGATACAAGGGCAAGTAAACGATGAGCTTGGAAATCCACTACCGGGTGTAAGTATTTTGGTAAAGGATTTAGGCAAAGGAGCCATTACCAATGTAAATGGTATTTATAAATTAAATGTACCTGCTGGCAGCAATGTATTAGTATTCTCTTATGTGGGTTACATCGCCAAAGAAGTTGAGATTGGTAACCAAACTGAGATTAATATTCAGATGGAATTAGACGATACCCAGTTGGATGAAGTAGTTGTAACAGCACTAGGTATTGAGCGTGAGAAAGAGCAATTGGGTTATGCGACCCAAAGTCTTGATGGGAGTGATATTAACGAAGCGCGCGAAACCAATTTTGTGAACTCACTAAGCGGTAAAGTTGCGGGGGTAAATATTGTTTCTAACTCTTCTGTAGGGTCTAGTTCGAGAATCACTATTCGTGGAGAATCTTCTTTGCAGTTTCAGGGAAACCAACCATTGTTTGTGGTAGATGGTGTACCAGTTGGTAACGATGCTGTTCAAAATACTACTTCAGCGGATTATGGCAACAGTGCTGCTGAGTTTAACCCAGCCGATATTGAATCCATCAACGTGTTAAAAGGGCCTGCTGCTTCTGCTTTATATGGTTCGAGAGCAGCTAATGGTGTAGTAGTAATTACTACTAAATCTGGTAAAGGTTCTAGAGGAATAGGTGTGAGTGTAAACTCAAGTGTTACATTCGAAGACATTCTTATTATGCCGAAATTCCAGAATGAATTCGGTCAGGGTTCTAGTGGATTGTTCGAAGGTTCTAACTTCGGTTATCAGGGTAATTTGGACTTGTATCCGAATGGTATTCAAGATGGTTACGATGAAAGCTGGGGGCCAAGATTAAACCAAGGGCCAAACAGAGCGCAGTTCGATTCGCCAACTTTAAATGGTTACAGAGGGGGTGATGTTTATCTTAGAAATAGAGGAGATATTATTCCGACACCTTGGGTTTCACAACCAGATAACGTAAAAGACTTTTTTGATATAGGCAACACGTTTTACAACAACTTTGCAGTATCTGGCGGCAACGAGCACGGAAACATCAGACTTTCTTATACAAATCTAGATCAGAAAGGAATTGTACCTAACAACGACCTTAAAAGACATACCATCTCTATTAACTCTGGCTATAAATTTACAGACAAGTTTTCTGCAAACATGGCTGCGAGTTATGTAAAAACTAACAGTACAAACCGACCAGATCAAGGATATGGTAGAAATACGCCTATGTATTTTATGTTGTGGATGGGTCGCCAAGTAAATATGAATAGCTTGAGAGACTACTGGCAGCCCGGTTTAGAAGGAATTCAGCAGTATCAATATAACTATGGTGAAAACCACAACAACCCTTTCTTCTACCAATATGAAAATACTTCTGGGCAAGATAAAGATCGTTTGTTTGGTAATATTTCGCTCAATTATAAAATTCTAGATAACCTTACTTTAATGGTGAGAGGTGCTACTGATCTTTACAATGATTTTCGCCCTCAAAAAATGGCTGTTAGTACTGTAAGTGTGTTGAATGGTAGATATACAGAAGCCAATTTCTACTTCCAAGAAGTGAATACAGATTTCCTCCTAACCTACGATTTTAATAAAAGAGAAGACTTTGGATTTTCACTCTCAGTAGGTGGTAACAGAATGAATCAGGAAAAGAGAAACGAATCAACTACAGCTCCTGAGCTACTCATCCCCGGAATTTACAACCTTGGAAACACTGCTGCAGACTTAACAATTTCTTCAAGCAGATCATCAAGAAGAATCAACAGTTTGTATGCACTTGCCAGATTCGATTATAAAAACACAGTTTTTTTAGATGTAACTGGCAGAAACGATTGGTCTAGTACTTTACCTTCTGGCAATAACTCGTACTTCTATCCGGCAGTTTCTTTGAGTACGATTATAAACGAGATGGTTACATTGCCAGATTTTGTAACACTTATCAAACTGAGAGGTGGTTGGGCGCAAGTGGGTAACGATACAGGACCTTATCAGTTATATAACTCTTATAGCTACCAAACTCCTTGGGGCGATGATTTAGCATTGGCAGAAAACAGCTCATTAAAAAACCCTCAATTAAAACCAGAGCTTACTACAACTTACGAAGTTGGTGCAGAACTTAAATTCTTCGATAGCAGATTAGGTTTTGATTTAACTTATTACGACATCCGCTCTAAAGATCAGATTCTGCAAGTGCCATTGGCAGAAACTACAGGTTATAGTTCTAGGGTAATTAATGCCGGTGAAATTAAAAACCAAGGGGTTGAAATTGTGGTGAATGCTACGCCAATTAAACTGCAAAACAGTTTCCGTTGGGATCTTACTTTAAACTTTGCCAGAAATATTAGCGAAGTAGTTGAACTAACAGAAGGAATCGATGCTGTAGTGCAAACATCTCCGGGTGAAGAAGCTACGGTAGAAGCCAGAGTAGGAGAGAGAATGGGAGCCATGTACGGGCCGGGTTTCGTTCGCGTAGAAGAAGGACCAATGGCTGGTGAAATCATTATCGGAACCAGTGGTTTGCCTGTTAAAACTTCAGACATTGGTATGGATCCTGTTTATCTGGGTAACTTCAATCCAGACTGGACAGGTGGTATCTACAACAACTTCTCCTTTAAAGGTTTTTATGCAGGCATTCTATTCGACGTGCGACATGGAGGTAAATTTCTTTCGAGATTTTTTAACAAAGCGATGGGAGCAGGTCAGCTCTTAGAATCTGCTGAAGGTAGAGCTGCTAGAGTAGTGGGAACAGAATACGACGATCCTTACTATCATGCAGGTGCTGTGGATATGGGCGATGGAACTTACGAGCAAAACCTACAGATTTTTGATGGAACTTATAGTGCGGGTATTTATGGAACAAGTGCTAGAAACTTCCATAAAAGCTACTACGACCATAACTCTGAGTCGCAGATGTTCGATGCTTCTTTTGTAAAGCTTCGAGAGTTAAAAATTGGTTACCAAGTACCAAATGCCATTATGGGTAACCTGCCATTTAGAAATGTGTCGGTATCATTTGTAGGTAGAAACTTGAAATTGTGGACAGATAACCAACATTTCGATCCGGAAACGGGTGCAACCACTGGTAGCGGTCTTGTTCCAGGTTTCGAAAACATGAGTATTCCTAGTACCAAAAGCTATGGGTTTAACCTCAGCTTCAATCTTTAATAAATCAAGAAATTAAAAATAGAAGATATGAAAAATTCATGGAAAAAAAGGCTATGGGCTTTTATGCTGGTACTAAGTATTACAGCAGCCTGTACCGATGAATTTGAAGACATTAATACCAACCCCAACGTACCAGAAAGTGTAAACAATCCTGGCTTATTATTACCGTCGGTAATTAGAAGTACGCTAAACGATCATTACACTGGTTCGTGGAGAAGGGGTGCAATAGTAGCTGATTATCTGACAAACCAATTCGTAAGTGCATTCGATTGGACACCTTCGGATGCATCAGATTATTTCCTTTGGAGCTTCTATGGTGATCTTCGAGACGTTCAAAACATCATCGATATTTCAGAAGAATACGGATACGAGAATTACAGAGGTATTGCATTAGTTTATCGTTCATTTCTGTTTCAATCACTTACAGATATTTATGGAGATATTCCATATACTGAGGCGATTAAGGCAAAATCAGATAACATTAACTTCCCAAAATACGACACACAGGAAGAAATTTATGCAGGTTTATTGGCAGATTTAGAAGAGGCGAATAGCATTCTTGGTTCAGGAACAGAATCGATTACAGGAGATATTTTATTTGATGGAGATTTAATGAGTTGGAGAAAATTTGCGAACTCACTTCAATTAAGAATCTTGTTGAGACAATCAGACAGAGTCGATCCATCAGCAAGTATGCAAAAAATTCTTAACGATCCAGATACTTATCCAATCTTTACTTCACACGAAGATCAGGCTGCTTTACAATATTTAGATGAATTAGGAAATGAGTTTCCGAGATACCGTGTAACAACTTATGGTGGTTCTACCCATTTATCAACTACACTCGAAACATATTTAAAAGACCTAAACGATCCGAGATTAGTAGTTTTTGCTTCACCAACTCCGGCTACGGCAAGTGCAAACGTAAAAGAGTATGCTGGCGTACCAAACGGCATCAACAACGAAGATACTTACAATGGTGGTTCGGCTTATCAGTCGCCTCCGGGTTTATTGTGGGCACCTTTGGTGTATAGTGCAGAAGCTTCACCAACAGCAGCTCAAAGTTTATTAATGACCTATTCTGAGTTGCAATTCATCTTAGCTGAGGCTGTAGAGAAAGGGTACATCACTGGTGATGCAGAGGCCTATTACCTAAGCGGAATCGAAGATCAGTTTGATTATTATGCGAGTAGAATTCCTGAAAACTTCACTTATCCTCAAGTGGCAGATGTAATGCCAGATGCGTCTTATTATACTCAAGAAAATGTGGCTTATGAAGGTACAACTGAGGAGAAATTAGAAAAAATCGGTATTCAGAAATGGTTGGCACTTTTTAACTGTGGATACGAAGGTTGGTCAGAATGGAGAAGAACAGGTATTCCAACAATTGTTCCGGGGCCAAATAGTTCTGGTGCAGTTCCACTCAGACATTTCTATCCATTATCAGAAGGTAATCTTAACAAAGCAAATTACGATGCGGCTAATGCCAGACAAGGGGGCGATTTATTGCAAACCAAAGTTTGGTGGGATGTTGATTAAACTAATTCAAAAAAATGCTGATCAATTTCAATTATGAAACTTAAGATATTAAAAATATTTATTCTAATTCTAGGTCTTACGCAGTTTGCATTGGCTCAGGATCCGGTAGTGTACTTACCATTAGATGAGAATTTGAATGATGCCAGTGGAAATGGTTTACATGCTACAGATGAAGGAACAGAAAACACAACTTTTGTTGAAGATGCAGAGCGTGGTTTGGTAGCGAGCTTTCCTACAGCGGCTCATGCCCAACTTCCTTTAGATAATAAACTTGTTTTTGGAACAGGAGATTTTAGTTTTGCTTTTTGGATTAAGATAGATGCCAATGTTTCTATCCCGAGCGATCCTGCAATTTTCAGTAATAAAGATTGGGGCAGTGGTGGAAATACAGGTTGGCTGGTTGCGCTAGATGGTGCCGATGATCCCGGTTCTCACCAATGGACAGTTAACGTTTCTGATGAAGGAGATGGAAGTCGTTTAGATTGGGATGCAGATGACAATGGCGCTGCTGGTTTAAAAGATGGAGAATGGCATTTTATCGCGGTAGTTTTCGATCGTGATGCAACCATGAATGTGTATGTTGATGGGGAATTAAAGCAGGCTGATGAAACAGACGATTCAAAAGATATGACTTTAATTCCTGCTAGTTTAGATTCTGGTTTGCCGATTACCATTATGCAAGATGCAACAGGAGCTTACAGTGCAGACTTCGCCGCTTTAATGGATGAGATTCTAATTTACGA
>PBYL01000215.1 GCA_002729595.1 Thalassovita sp.
CTGCTTCTTTGGCAAGTACTTTATCTTTATTCATCGCCCAAGCTTGTTCAGCGTCTTTCAGTTTTGTGAGCTTTGCTTCATTTGCCGGAGCTACATACTGAAAGTACAGAAATACACCGGGAATAAGTATCACAAAAACAATAGCCAACATAAACAGTAAGCCTAAAGAGCTAAATAACTGGTCGATTTTTTTATTTTCGTTCTCCATTTCTTATCTGTTTTTCCAAATTAGTCTCTCACTTTTACTGCGATACGATGGCAAGCATTGTTTAAATATCCACGAGGATTCCAACCAGGAACTACCATTGGTTGCATTTTACCTTCGGAGTCTGTGGCTTTTGCCCAAACTTCGTAATAGCCTTTTTCAGGAAATTCGATTTCGGCATTCCAATGTTGCCAAGCAAATTTGTTGTTAGGTTTTTCTAGCTTACAGGTTTTCCAAGTTGCTCCAAAGTCAATAGAATAGTGCATCTCAGATACATCGTTTTCTCCTGCCCAAGCATGCCCTCTAACAGAAAGTTTTTTGCTTTTGCTAATCATTGCACCAGATCGCGGATAAGTGATCAAAGATTTTACTGGCATAGATTCTATTATACACATGTCTTCTTCTGCTACTTCAGTTCCCGGTGCTACTGTTTTGCAAGGAACTTTATAAGACATACCCGTCATTTTTGGGCCATCATGTACTATATTTCTAATAGAGATTTTGCTCAGCCATTTACCACTAGTTGAAGCTGGCCAGCCACCAAAAACAAGTCTTAGCGGATAACCATTCATCACTGGTAAATCTTCGCCATTCATAGACCAAGCGATAAGGGATTCTTCTTGCAACGCTTTCCACATCGGGACTCCTCTAGATATTACTACCTTCTTTGGGTCGCCACTCAAGTGTACATCTTTGCCGTAGTAACCGATATAAACCGCATCGTCTTTAATACCGCAATCTTCTAGTACATCTTTTAATCTTACACCTGTAAAAGAAGCACAGCCTACGGCTCCGGTAGTCCACTGGTTACCTTTTGCAGGTGGGTTATACTCGCTACGTCCGTTGCCACCACATTCTAGTGTAAGCTCGTATGTATATTGTTTAAATTTACTTTTGAGTTCTTGTAGCGTAAAAGTTTTAGACTCTTTTACCGACTCTCCATCTATGGTTAAAGTCCAATTTGCTACATCTATATTTTCGGGTACGAGTCCATTGTTTCTTACAAAAAATTTATCTCCGGGAGTGAGTTTGTCGTCGAGTAGGTGAGGGGGAGCTTCGGCATTCCAAGGGCGATCGTTTAACACCACGAGTTCTGGATCTTTGCCTGGTATTTCGAAAGGTTTTTTGCTATTTGCTAAAGCTGCGGGTATTAAGCCGATTGGCATATTTTCAGCAAAAACGATCTTTCCACCCAAAAAAGCCGCCATTGTAGAGAGTGCTGCTTTCGAAATAAAACCTCTTCTCGATAAAAATTTATCTTTTGGTGTTAATTGTTTTTGTTTTCTTCCCCACAAAAGTTCGTCTGCTTTAACTGGGTCTTGTGCATATAGTTCATGAATGCCTTTAAAGTTTTTTTTCTTTTTCATATTAGCGGTTATGGAAAAAATATTTTCAGCAAAAAGTAAAGTCTGTTTAAATTAATTATAAAAAAAATCAAAACTATCCGGGTGTACTTCTCCTGTAAATATATCAATAAATGAACATCTATTTATTTGACATAAGTTCGGTTTGCCCGGATAGTTTTTTTTACAGGCTGATGTGGTAATTATTCCTCATCAAACCAGTCTGCATACATTACATAGTTGTTGGCAGTTCGCTCAAAAACAGCTCTTAGTCTATCGTCAAGCGGTTTAATTTTTCTGGCAGGAGTACCTGCGTACAAATAGCCAGATTCCAGAACGGTATTCTCCAAAACAACAGCTCCGGCTGCTACAAACACATTTTCTTGTACTACAGCTTTGTCCATTACAATGGCTCCCATTCCTATAAGTGAATAATCTTCTATAGTGCAACCATGGATTATTGCATTGTGCCCGATCGAGACGCCATTACCAATGGTAGTAGCAGATTTTTCGTAGGTACAATGGATTACGGCTCCATCTTGAATATTGGTTTTATTACCAATTCTGATGCTGTTAACATCGCCTCTAATAATTGCCTGAAACCAGACACTGCAATCGTCACCCATGATTACATCTCCAACAATTGTAGCATTGTCTGCAAGGAAGCAATTCTGCCCCCACTGAGGTAAAATACCTTTTACTTTTTTTATCAGTGCCATGTGAATTATTTTTTTACTTTTGCTTTAAAATTACTAATCAATTCTTTAAAAAAATTAAATAAGGGATAAGATATGGCAAGGATTCTTACTGGAATTCAGAGTTCTGGCAAGCCTCATCTGGGAAATATACTTGGAGCGATTAAGCCGGGTATTGAGTTGTCTGAAAAACCTAAAAATGAGTCTTTCTTTTTTATTGCAGACTTGCACTCTTTAACTACGATTAAAGATGCCGAAGAGCGAAAACAAAACGTGTATGCGGTTGCTGCTGCATGGCTTGCATTTGGTTTCGATACGGATAAGAACACATTTTATAGACAGTCGAGAATAAATGAGGTTTGTGAGTTAACATGGTATCTTAACTGTATGACTCCATATCCTATGCTGGCAAATGCGCATTCGTTTAAAGATAAATCTGATAAGTTAGCCGATGTAAATGCTGGTTTATTTACTTATCCGGTATTGATGGCTTGCGATATTTTACTTTATGATGCTGAGTATGTTCCGGTTGGTAAAGACCAGAAGCAGCACATAGAAATGACCAGAGACATTGGAACAAATTTTAACAACAGATTCGGTGAAACTTTTGTTATACCAGAAGCCATTATCGATGAGAAGGTAATGACTGTTCCAGGAGTTGACGGGCAAAAAATGAGCAAGTCTTATAACAACTACATCGATATTTTTCTGGAAGGAAAGCCGCTTAAAAAGCAGGTAATGAGCATACAAACAGATTCTAAGAGTTTGGAAGAACCAAAAGATCCAGACACTTGCAATGTGTTTAAAATATACTCTCTGATAGCAGAAGAAAGCGATATAAAAGCGATGCGTGCTAAGTATGAGGCTGGTAATTACGGTTATGGTCATGCAAAAAAAGAGCTGCTAGAATTAATTACAGAGAAGTATACCAATGAGAGAAAAATCTATCATGATTATCTTAACAATTTGGATGCGCTCGAAGAAAAATTAAGGCAAGGAGAGGAGAAAGCAAGACAAATTGCTACCGTAACTTTAGAAAAAGTAAGAGCAAAACTAGGATTTAGTTAAGCTTTAAGTTTCATCTGTGATTTCATAAAGGCAAATTAGAATATTTTCTGACTTGTTAATGGGATATGTGATGGATTTTTACTTATATTGAAGATAAAAAATTATATTTTTACTGAATCATTTCATTCAAGGATAAATTAAGCTGCTCCATCAGCTATAAATAAATAGGGCTTTATGAAGTTTATAGTATCGACATCTACATTGCTAAAGCAAATATCTTTATTAACCGGAGTAATCCCTTCTAATCCGGTAGTACCTATTCTTGAGAATTTCTTATTCGAAATTAAAGACGGGGTTTTACATATAACTGCTTCGGATTTACAAACTACTATTATTACTACATTAGACGTAGAAACTGAAGAAGATTGTAATGTAGCAGTTCCGGCTAAAATGTTAGTAGATACACTTAGAAACTTACCAGAGCAACCAGTTACTTTCACTATCGATTTAGACACATACAGTGTAGAAATTAGTTCTGACAATGGTCGCTACAAATTATCAGGAGAGAATGCTACTGATTTTCCTAAAGTTCCTGAGTTAACTCGTTCTGATATGATCGAGATACCTACTGATGTAATGAGCGAAGCCATCAGTTATACACTTTTTGCAACTAGTAACGATGAGATGAAACCTGCAATGAATGGTGTTTATTTCAACATTACTGAAGAGAATGCAAACTTTGTTGCGTCAGACAGTCACCGATTAATCAGGTACAGAAGGGAAGACCTGAAGGCAGACTTCGAAACAGCAATTATAATTCATAAAAAAGCCCTCAACTTACTAAAAGCTTCATTACCTACAGATGCAACTTCTTTAACACTAGAATATAATAGTGCTAATGCGATTTTCTCTTTCAAAAATATTAGACTGATTTGTAGACTGATCGACGAGCGCTTCCCAGATTACGAAAATGTTATTCCTTTGAATAATGATAATCAGGTGGTGATTGATAGAGCTGAGTTATTAAGCACTTTAAAGAGGATTGTAATTTATGCTAACAAATCTACTAACCAAGTAAGATTTAAGATTACAGGTAATGAAATGCAGGTTTCTGCTGAAGACCTAGACTTCTCTAATGAAGCAACTGAAAGATTGTTCTGTGATCATGATGGTGCTGATATAGAGATTGGTTTTAATGCAAGATTCCTTATTGAGATTTTAACAAACCTTTATTCCGACAAGGTAATGTTCCAGCTTTCTGAACCAAGTAGCGCTGGATTAATTATACCGGTAGAAAAAGGAGATAATGAAGATATACTTATGCTAGTTATGCCTATTATGCTGCATAACTATGTATGATAACGAATGTTAATTTTTAGTTAAAAATCTTCGAAGACACGCTTTTTTTCAAGTGTGTCTTTTTTTATGCCCTTCAAAATGATGCTTTTGAGCAAACCATTGTTTTATCAAGTTAAAATTGGACAATTCTAATATTATGAAATTCGCAATTGTTCGCTTTGGTGTCCGCTAACTGACAACCATGTTCATAATCGTACAAATTGCAATAGGTATGAAATAGGTCTGTTAAAATTAAGCATCTGTATTTCAGTGAGTTAAGAGTGATGGCATTCTATTGGTCTATAGGTTTTACGTCAGATTAATTATTATAAAAACAAAAATATAGATCATGAAACTCTTAGTAAACAGAATTCTTAAAATTTTCATCTTATCATCAATTGTACTTTCTTCATTTGTAGCAACTGCTAACAACGACAACCCAGGAGATAAAAACAAGATCGAAGAGTCTGCTAAAATAGAATATAGCATTTACCCGATCATCAATTCAAATAAAGTTAGAGTAGCGTATCAGAAAACTGGTAATGAGAAAGTAACTATCAAGATTTTTGATGCTAAGAAAAACTTATTATTCTCAGACGTACAAAAAAATGTAACTAGTCTAAAAAGAAATTATAATCTTGAAAATATTGGAGATGGAACATATTACATTAAAATAATTTCTGGTGATTTTGAAACAGATCAAAAAATTCATGTAGGTAGAAGTGAGAAAAACTTATTTAGTGCTTACTTATCTCCAGAGTTAATTAAAAATAAAGTAAGAATTGCATTCCAACATGCTCAAGATCCTGTAAGAGTTTCAGTATTAAATGAGAAAGGTTCAAAACTTTACGACAAAACCATCACTGATACTCAAAACTTTAGCAGCCTTTTCAACCTATCTTCATTAGATTCTGGAAAATATACAATTAATATTTCTAGCAATGGAAAGGTAACATCAAACACTTACGAGATTAAATAATCAATTTTTTCATACCCTATAAAGAAGCAACCAGTTTTTGGTTGCTTTTTTTATGTTTATATATTTCATATTCCAAAGAACAATTACTTGTTCAAATCCCATTTAACTTCTCCATCTTCAAATGAGAAGATAATCATTCTCTCTCCTTTAAGATTTTCTTCTAAAGTGATAGACTTAGCTTTACAAATTCTATAATAATCTTCTCTTAGTGGAATAGAAAAATCTCGTTCACCAATTACTCTATCGATAAGCCAAGTTTTTTCTACAACTTGTATTTTAGGTATAGTAATGGGACTTTTGGTGCTTTCTTGTATACTAATGTTTTTACTAATTTCTTGATGACAAGACCTATCAGTTCCTGTTATTGTTGTGATGATAATTATGAAAGGAATCATCATTGGAAGCATACTTAGAATGATGAATGAAATTAAAGCACCAACATATATTTTAATAATCTTTTTGTTCCAGTAATAGTAGATTATATAGGTAGTTAAGCTAAACCATATCCAGAATAGAATTCTATCTGTCCAGTATCCTCGGTAAGATATTTCCCAATTCATATAAAGTATTATATCTGTTAGTAGTAGTGATGATATAGTGAGATATGATATAAGTACCTTGAAATTCATGATGAATAAAATTAAAGGAGTAATATAAAAAAAGGAGGACTGATTATCAGTTCTCCTTTTCTTTATGGTATAAGTTATTGCTTATTCAATTATTCTCCTTCTATCTTTCTTTTTCTCTTTCTGTTTGATTTAAGCTCTGGCTTACCAACATACTCAAGTACAGAAGGGTCACAAATCATATCCATTGTGTAATCTTGTCGGCCTCTGTAAAGTAATTTAAACTCTGTTCTTCTGTTAAAATCGTTTTTACAATTATCAGGTTCGTTATAAGTAGTATCTACTGGAAACTGGTAAGTATAAGCACATTCTTTAATCCTATTTACATTGATGTTATAATCAGGGAAGTTATTAACGATAAACTCTCTTGCAGCCATGTTTCTTCTTCTCGATAAAGCCTGATTATCATATCCCCCATTTAATGGGCACTTGTCTGTATGAGAACTGATTTTTAGAAGTAAGTGACCATAGCGGTTCATTACAGTTGCCAGTTTTGTAAACTCTTCTTCTGGGTTTACAATCTCACCTTTACCTTTTGTAAATTCGTTTGTTGCGAAATTGTAACGGATGTTTCTAATAGTAGTAACATCTTTAACTAGAATTCCACTTCTTCTAAATAACTCTTTCAATCTCTCTTGGTTCTCTTGAGATTCCATTCCTTTTAGCTCAATTAATTCATCATTAAAGAATTGAAGCGTAATGTTTGGTCCTTGGTCTGTATCAACTAAGAAGTTGCCATTTTCAGAATAGAATAACTCATATAAGTTGTTTGCAGAAATCGGTGTGCTTTCGTTTAGTTCTGTCACCTCTTTATTGAAGTTAATAAAGATTTGCTGCTCACTTTTAACGTTTGCCAAAATAATTAACTCAGCTTCTGGGCTCTTCTCTAGGCAAAGGCTTACTTTAAAAATTCCATCTGCAGGAACTTCACTTAGGTTTGTGATTAAGTTTACTTTTGCAGGTCTGTAACCTTCGTAAGATGCAAATACTGTGTATTCTGTATCTAAAGAGAAGCTGCTAAACATTGTCTTACCATTCGCATCTGTAGTTTTAGGTCCTAATCTGCGACCATCAACAGGGAAGAGAGCAACATTTGCATTTTCAAGTGGTAGTTGAGTCTTTTGATCACAAACACTCACCTGAATTTTTAATGTTCTGAACATGAAGATATCGTCAGTAGAATCTCTGTCAGAAGAAAAATAACCGAAGTTTCCTTCTTTGTTCAATACGAAACCGAAATCGTCTTTAAGTGAGTTTACAGAGTTTAATGTATCTTCATCATTCTTCATGTTTAATGGTGTAGACCACACATCTTCTATATAAGCAGATTTATAGATATCTAGACCACCAATACTTTCTGGCTTGTTAGATGAAAAGTAAAGTGTTTTTTGATCTTCTGTATTTGTATGCAAGAATGGGAATACTTCATTACCTTCTGTGTTGATGCTTGCTCCAAGGTTTTCAGCATTAGAAAACTGTAAGTTATCTATATCAAAATCAGCTACATAGATATCTGAGTTACCAAAGCTACCTGGAATTGGTGCATCTGAAGAGAAGTAAATCTTTTTGCCATCTGCACTAATTGAAGGGTGACCAATAGAAAAATCTTCACTATTATATAAGAAGGCATTTTCTCCCGTAA
The DNA here is from genome assembly GCA_002729595.1 of Thalassovita sp. Lineage (GTDB taxonomy): Bacteria > Bacteroidota > Bacteroidia > Cytophagales > Flammeovirgaceae > Chondrinema. The sequence continues at coordinate 7,837 of PBYL01000215.1, forward strand.
AATTAATTTTTTGTACAGACCAGTTCCCGACACTGTCTTGTTCTGCAAGGAATAGTTTAAGCGTGTTGATCTCTTTTTTGCCTTTGATCTTTACACTACTAATATCCAGATAGGTGTTACCTGTAAAAATGAACTTGTCCCATCTTCCTGGAAGGAAAACCATCGGACCTTCATTGTATTTTTTTGATCTGGTATAATTGATAAACTTACGCGTAGAACCACTAATAGAATCATTAACAGCTACAACTTCTGTGAGAGAAGTATCAAAGCCAAAATAGTCAGCAGAATCTAGTTTCGTGATGTATAAATCAAGAGTAGATCTTTGCTCTCCGTTGAGGGTTTTTACTTTTTCTCCTTCTAGGTTTCTGTCTGAAACAAAGATAACAGAATCTTTTTTATAGAATGTAGGGCTAAATTCAGAGCTTTGGTCTCTGTTAACACCAGCAGAAGATAACTTTCTTAGAACATATGTTTCTTCTTCTAAGAAGTTCGCTCTGTCGATGTTTGGGTCTTCCTGCAATACGAAAGTAAATTTCTCGAACAGGTCTTTAGCACTCAGGTATTTACCATTTTCATTTAATAGTGCTTGCGCATAATTAAATATATCTATTTCAAGAATTTCGTAATTATCTGTGAGGTATTTGTAAGGAGAAGAAGTGATTTCGTCACATTTCTCATTGAAGTTAACTATTTCAATTTTCTCATCTAGTAAAGAAATATCTTTTTCACTTAAAAACTTACCATACCACTCCAAAGCTTTTTCATTGTCTTTAGCTCTAAAGTACGATCTAGCAATCTGTAAATCAAAACCGTTTTTATCATTCAGTTTAGAGTAGTGTCTAGATAGTCTGTATAATCTTGCTGCCTCTACATCACTTCTATCGCAGTATTTTGTATCAGCAAGTTCTTTAATGTCAACATCATAACCATAAGCTTTGTAGTAGTTTTTTCTGGCTGCTGAATAGTTACCTAATTCTAAATAACACTGAGCAATTTTACTGTAAGCATCTTCATTAACTGCTGGATCAGAGTTATTCTTTTTCTTATTCAGCTTTTGGATGTCTTTGTAAATTCTGGCAGAAGATTGAAAATCTTTAGTATTGTAAAATAGCTCTCCGGCAATTTGCTTGTATAATTCTATTTTTTTTGCCGCAGTTAGGGAAGTGTCTTTTTTGTAAAGCTTAATGTATTTATCTACATACTTTACAGCTATGTCGTATTCAGTTTTGCTTTTACTTCTAACAAGCTGGTTAGCATAGCCCAAGTAAGCTTTGCCATGCAGCTCTTTTACTTCTTCTGCATATTCTCCTTTTTTAGGAAGCTTCTCAATTTGATTGATGGCTTCCTTATACTTATTTTCATCTAAAAGTACTCTTGCATTTTCCAGTTTTGCCTCAATATCATCCTGAGCTGTTGCTAACAGGCAGTATGATAGGAGAAATAGTAATGTGAGTATTTTTTTCATAGTGTCTAATGACTGGATTTATTAGAAATATCTTGGAGTTAGTAAAATGTTTTTCTTGATACCGAAGCGATAGTTTAATACAATTTCGTGTGTTCCGTATTGTTGAGAAAACAGCTCTGTATGTGTTAAATCGTATGAATAACCTATTCTAAAGAAAGGTTGCGGTAGCTGGAATTCTGCAATTATACTAAATGCATCTAAAGATCGGTAAGAAGCGCCTATCCCAAATTTTTCGTAGAAGAGAAAATTTGCATTTAAATCTAACTGCATCGGTGCTCCATCAACATATTTAAAAAGTACATTCGGCTTAAACTGCAAGTCTTCAGACATCTTAATTACATAACCAGAGTAAGCAAAGAAGTGACGCTGATATTCGTAATATGGCATAGTAGCACCATTTGCCTCAATCGTATACTTCATTAAATTAGGAGCAGAAAGACCTAAAAAGAAGCGGTCTGTATAATAGAATAAACCCGCGCCAATTTGAGGTTTTGTAACTGTTCCGATATCTTGATTTAATGGATCATCCATGTCTTTTGCATCCACCGGATCACTTTGAAAAGTGGTAAAACCAGCAGACATACCAAAAGATAATTTACCTAAACCCATTGGAATACGATAAGCATATGATCCCATAACCATATTTCTTGTTGTATTACCAATTTTGTCTGCAATTACATATCCACCAACAGCACCTCTATCTATTGCTAAAGGAGCGTGGGCAGAGAATGTATGAGTTACAGGTTTTTCAGAAGAAGTACCAGTCCACTGAATTCTGGTACCAGCAGTAAGTGAAATGACCTCGTGGGCCCCGGTAAAACCGGGGTTAATTGCAAGGCCATTAAACATATATTGTGTATATATTGGGTCCTGCTGCGAAAATGCAGCTGCACATAACAGCAGGATGTTAACTAAGATCAGGCTAAGTTTTTTCATAATCTTGTTTAGTTAGTTTATTCGGACTCTGTATTATTCTTTATCAGTACCTCTAACTTCAACATATTTGGATACTTCGGTATCACTGTCCAAGTGAACTATACACAGGTAGGTTCCGTCTGGTACTTGATCTCCAATGGCAATACCAGCGTTTTTGTTTACCTGTCCAGACCAACCTCTTTCAAGATTATTTTCATAACCATTGATTTCGAATACTAGGTTACCCCATCTGTTAAAGATTTTCACTGTATTGTTAGGATAACATTCTATTCCATCAATCCAAAGGAAATCGTTCTTTTCGTCACCATTTGGTGTAATAAGTTCGTAGATTTTGAAAGTTGATACGCTAAGGTCTACACTTACTGTTGCCGTATCGCAAACTCCACAATCATTACAGATGCTATATTGGAAGTGGTCTGTTACTGAAGTTTCTAAGTTAGATGGGCGTAGATAAGTAACTATACCTTCGTTACTAATACTTACTGAACCACCAGCTTCAGTAGTTGAACTTCCAATGATTGAGAAAGTAATTGCTTCACAGTCAATGTCAATAGCATCATTTTCAATTACTGAAACTTCTAAAGTTTCTTCTGAGCAATCTTCCATGCTGTAGTAATCATCTTCTGCAGAAGGAGGTGCGCAAACTTCTGAACATTCGTCTGTTAAGCATTCTTCTATGTTGAAGATAATCGTGTCTTGTACATAAGTTGCTGGAGTATTTTCACAAGACTCACAAACTGCATTGTAAATTACTGTATCAGAACCAACATAAGCTGTATCGTAAAGCGTGTAGGTGAATGAACCGTCTTCTTCTAGTACAATTTCACCAGCAGTTGGGCTTAATATCAATTGAGTATGATAGATGATGTTGCTACAATCTTCAGATTTGCTATCGTTTGTTGAGATATTTCCAGAGTAAGTATCTGTACAACTGAAAGTATATACATCAGTTTCTAGCATTGGGCTACCAGAACAACAAGCTGCAATATCTATAAAGATTTTAGCTGTATCTGTCACCGATTCTTCACAACCATAGCAATAAGCTGTATAAGTAATAGTGTCTTTGCCTACAAAGCTTTCATCATTTAATGTGTAAGTAAGCATACCATCAGCACTAATTACTGGTGTGCCAGCAGCTGTGTTTACTTGATCAATTATGTTGAATACAAGGCTATCGCAATTATCTGGCTGCACATCATTTTCGATAATTGAATATGTGAATGATGGTTCGCAGTTATCAACTTTAATATTATCGTTGGTAAGCATTGGAGTAGGGCATACACAACTTTCTATTTCAAAATAAACAGTTGCGGTGTCGTATGCTGCAGTTTCTCCCTCACAAGTGAAGCAATAAGCTCTATACTGAAGTGAATCTGTACCTAGATATGTAGTATCTGTTAAGGTATAAGTAAATGAACCATCAGATTCGATTACTATATCTCTGTAACTGTTTGAAGCACTTCCGATTAGTTCGAATACAAGTGAGTCGCAACCAAATGGAGGCACATCGTTTACTGAAACATTTCCTGTAAGAGTTGCATCGTCA
>PBYL01000216.1 GCA_002729595.1 Thalassovita sp.
AATATATTTTCTTTAATTAATCTTTTATTGCTCGTTTCTATAAAAGAGTTGATAAAAATGCATTCCCTTTTCTTCATCAAAACCTTTCATGATATAATCGCGGTTTCCATGAATATATACATGGAAGTTCTTATCGAGCTTTAATATGCTTTTAAATATCTTTTTATTGCTTCTTACTGCTGAAGGCGAAATAGCAAATTCATCAAAAAGCGGCATGTTTTTATCTGATTGATATTTCTCTCTATAATCGTTGAAGGCTTCAATTACCTGTGGCTCTTGCATCACTTCTTCTTCAAAATTCTGAATATTGAAATCCTTCTTGTCATTAAAATAACCAGCGCTGCGGTTCATCATCACAATTTGCTCTGAGCGATCAACTCCATTATCTTCATTAAATACATCTTTCACAAAATCTTTGGTAAGATGCATGTAGTTTTGAGTGTGGTAGAAGTTGTCTTCTCTAGATTTTACATGTAAAAAGTCTTCTTTCCAATAAGCAGCTTCGGCTCCACGGCTGGTGTTATCAACCATGGCTACTTTATAACCTTTGTCGGCTTCCATATTAAAAATAAGGCAACCTTTATCTAGCTTGTTTATATTGATTCCATCTCTTTGTTCTACTCCGTAGCGAGTGCCATCTGGAAAAACTTTAAGATAAGTCTCTTTACTTTCTGATTTAAAAATACCAATAGCATCGGTTATTTCTCCTTCTGTTTGGCAGTCTTTCAAATAAGCAACATAAAGCTCACCACCTTTTATGTTTGGGTGATCAGTTTTGTTGTATAAGTGTTTGGCTAATTTCTTAGACTGTTCAAACAGCGTGTCTGGGTCATTAAAAATGGTATATGCTGCACTAAAAACCTCATTTAAGCTAATTTCAGCTTCGTGCATTAAATGGTAATAGCTGTCTCCTTTAAATGGTTTAAAGAAATACTGTTGAAGCAAATGCAGTATCGCTTCATCTTTTAATACCACTGGTTCGTCAGATAGCATTAAGAGCTCGTCTTGTATTGGGTTTCCAACAAAATGTATTGCCAGTTGTTCAAGGCTTACTTCTCCGGGATTCAGCATAATTTATGGTTCTGTTTTTTGTCGCAAAGTTAAATTCTTCAAACTTTAAAATAGATAAAAAACCGAAAAATTGATCTAACAATCTAAAATCTCACCTTATAATCCTTTAAAAGAATATCCTGCCTTGGTAAAATGTTCTAAGTATTTGGGCAATGCATAATCCAGATTCCTTTTCGCTTTTAAATTATCGTGGAATACTACAATTGAGCCTGATTCTGTATACTTAATAGCTTTGTTTAAGCAACTTTCGGGACTAATAGAAGCTGCAAAATCTCCCGTTAATACATCCCACATAATTATCTCGTAATTGTCTTTTAATTGCTTAATTTGAGATTGCTTTATTCTTCCATAAGGTGGTCGCAGCAGTTTTGAATTGTTACTATTTACAGCATATTTATCTATAATAGAATTGCATAAACCCACATTTTCTAGATAGTTGTTATCGGGTGTTTTCCATCCATTTAAATGATTAAAAGTATGATTGCCCGTACTATGGTTTTCTTTTAAAATTCTTTGGTAAATTTCAGGATGTTTTCGGATGTTGTCACCAACACAGAAAAATGTGGCTTTTGCATTGTAAGTTTTTAAGAGGTCGAGTATGCCGGGAGTCATTTCCGGAATGGGGCCATCGTCGAAAGTAAGGTAGATGGTTTTATCTTTGTTGTAGCGGCTCCAAGTGAGTGTTGGGTATAAAACCTTCTGAAAAAGCCAACCCATTTTATGAATCATCATACTGTTAATGTTAGTTTAAGTTCTAATGATTTATCTGTTTTTTTCTAAACAGTTTGGTAAAAATAAGAGATAAGTATATACATACCAGAAGTTAAAATTACATTCTATAAGCTAGTGTGCTATCAAATTAACTATGAGCTTTTTACAATTAAGAAAACTAAAAAAATATATAAGTTCCAAATTAAGTAAACCAGCAATTGTTGCTTATCGTGGGTATGGCAATGCTGAATCTATATACATGAGTGGCAGGCTTGTAAAAAGTTATGGCTTAAAAAATACCGTAGAGGGAGCGTGGAGAATATGGAACCTGCTAGCAATGCTTGAGCGCTATTTAACTCCGGGTATTTCGGGAGTAGAACTAGAGGTTTGTTTTAATGATCAAAAGCAAAGGATTTTAACAGACGAAAGAGGATTTTTTGAAGTGCGGTTTAGAGGTACAGAATTGGAAAACCCAGAAAAAAGCTGGTATACCGGAGATGTGAAATTTTTAACCAGTATTCACCGCTCTGTTGATAAAACTGAAATTCACCATGCGGAAGTTTTAATTCCATCTTCAGAATGTGAGTATGGGATAATCTCTGATATAGACGATACTTTTCTAATATCGTATTCTACCAGTTTCTTTTTAAAAATGAGGCAATTGCTTTGGAAAAATGCTTTTACTCGAAAGACTTTTTCTGGAGCTTCCATTTTTTATAATGCTTTACTAGATGGAATGGTAAATGGAGGTAAAAATCCATTTTTCTATGTTTCTAGCAGCGACTGGAATCTGTATGATTTGTTGGTAGATTTTTGTGATTTACATAAGATTCCCAAAGGTGTTTTTATGCTGAATGATTTTAGAAAAAGAGATTCACTTAAGTTTAAATTCTGGAAAGGCGGCTTATTGAAACACGGACATAAGTACGATAAGATTAAAACTATTTTTGAGTCGTACCCGAATTTAAAATTTATACTATTGGGTGATAGTGGCCAGAAAGATGCTGAGATTTATAAAGAAGTTGTAGAAGAATACCCAGACAGAATTTTGTCTATTTACATCAGAGATATTGGTTCTGAGTCGAGGCAAGTAGCTGTTAACTCCATTTCAGATGAGTTGTGGGATAAGTACAACGTAAATATGGTGTTGATGGAGCATTCTGATAAAGGAGCGAAGCACGCTGTAGAAAATAGATATATTGCTTATGAAAATGTAAAGCAGCTACTTAAAGTTTAAATAGCTGCTTTGTTTTTTATGCTTTTATAATTCTAATTATTGATGCTCTTGATTCTCTCCTTTGAGTCTATCTAATGCCAAAGAATAAGCTTGCTCGTAATACGATGTTAAATGCTCCCAATCAAACTTTTCAGCAGAAGTAGTTACCCTGTTTCTCTGCAAAATTCTTTCACTTCGTTGAGTAATTACGAATTTATACATTTGGTCAGCTAACTGGTTAGCAGCATCATCGTAATTTCTATATCTTCTGTTTACCACATAAACACCATTTTTCTCGTGGTCTTCATCGGTCTTTAAAACATAGTCTCCATAACCAGATAAGTCACTGGTAATAGTTGGAACACCTCTAGCAATACACTCTAATGGAGTATAACCCCAAGGCTCGTAATAACTAGGGAAAACTCCTAAGTGGCAACCTCTCACAAACTCATCGTAATCTATACCGAATAGTGGATTGGTGTTTTGGATAAAATCTGGGTGATAAACGATTTTTACTTTATCATCAACCTTATTCACCATGTTGGAGCTTCTGATAAAGTTTAATAACTCGTCGTTATCATTATCCTGCAAATTATGTGTAACTACAAGTGGTAACTTATTGCTTTTCCAAGCTTGTAGTGTTCTTCTAAGTCTAAGTTTCCAATAGTCATCAATAAACTCATTTAAAGATGGCAATCTGTGGTCTGCACTTACTGCTGCAGCGTAAAAGAGTTTATCACCAACTTGTCTTTCTATGGCTTCGCAGGTTTCGCGAATTTTACGCATCATTGCTCTAGACTGCAAAGCTTCCGGATTAATAGAAACAACTGGCCTTTTAGTGATATAAAACATCACAACAGTGGTGTCTATTCTAGATTCCTTCAATTTCCAGTTTAAGCGAGCAAGTGCTTCCATAGTAACATCGAAGCCTTTGTTCTTATACTCGTACCTACCAGAAGTAAAGAAATACAAGGTTTTGTCTAAATCGAATGGATAACTCTGGAAGAAGTGACCCATTACAAACTCATGTATTTGCTCTTTATATGTTTGGTGAAGATTCTGTACTTCGTGTAAAACCGAGAATCGTTGTATGTTTAAGCCATTTGGTAGTATTACATCAGGTTGCCTTCCTAGTAAATGCAAGCATTCATTAGCGGTTACATCACTCACTGTACTAAATACATGTGCGCCATGTGCCGCAGCCCTTTCAATCTTTACCTGAGGTTCTATATTAAAATGAGTGGCTTCTTTTTCCCAATCGTAAAAAGACAGATAATCGTAAAACAGCGGATCATTCATTGCCAGATATCTACCCAACATGGTGGCATGTGTGGTAAAAATCGTAGTAACATTAATGTTCTCTCTTCTTAAGGCAGGAATTGGAGTACCAGCCATCCATTCGTGAAAATGCGCTATAATCTTCTTTTCTGTAACCTCTTTATTAGAAAGCTCTGCCAAATACAGCTTTACCATAAAGCCAAATGCGAGCGTATCATTTAACAGAAAATCATTATCTGGGCTAGAGATGCCGTGGTTTTCCCAAAGCTGATATTTAATCTCTCCCAGTCTATGCATAATGCTATATGGGTTTACCAAGATTACTTTTGGTCGGCCAGAGACTAACCATCGCCCATAATGAACCTCGTAACCTTGTTCTTGCATTTTTTTAGCTGCAATGTAGAATGGGTCTGAGGGGTTTTCAGTAGGTTCGAACTCAATAGAAACACTTTGGTGAACATATGGCCCAATTAGACAATATTTATCACCCCAAAGATGTGTTGTTGCTGGAACTTTAGATCGTATTACGGTATAGATACCTCCAACTTGATTACACACTTCCCAGGCGACCTCGACTAGTAACGATTCAGATACCTGCGATTTCTTGATTTCTCTTTTCCTTTTTTTCTCTTTATAGTTCCTTTTCGAATGCTCGCTCATTTTCAGTACACCATTTGGCGGGTATGATAGTTATGTTATTTATTTGTTCTAATTATAGCTATATTTAGAATAATTGCAAAATAAATACACTGCAAGTTCAGTGATTTACACCATTTTTTTATACCGGTAAGAAACATCGTTTAGTTCAAGTTCGTATTGCCACCTGTCGAACACAAAAGGGCCAGTTTTCTCATAGCGTTTTACTAATTTATTCTGCTTTCTTTTTTCGAACTGATGCCAAATAATATACTTCCGTAATACTTCAATTTTAAAGTAAATGTGTTCTTCCTGTACATCATCGAAAAGTACCACAATTTTGTTTGAGCTAGATTGCACAAAAACCGGATTGGGTGTTCCTAAAAAATGTTTGGATGGGGGTAAAATCATCTCAGCTGGCAAGCCTTGGTAGGAGATAGGCAAATCCTTCTTTATTTTAAAATAGCTTTTGCCTTTGTCTTTGATGATAATATCATTCAGCGGAATGTTATCAATTACCGGGTATATTCTTTTTTGCTGATCTGTAACTTCAATTTCGAAAACCACTTTGTTAGATGTTTTGCTAAGTAGCTTGTTAAATTGGCCAGTGTCGCTAGTAGTTTCACTTTTTAAGCCCAGCATTTTATTCTTAATTCTGATGTTTTGCAGTTCTTTTTCAAGAGGATTTTTAATGTCTGGTAAGCATAGCAGTACTACAAAGGATATAATCGGGAAAAAAAGTCCAATAAAATACCACCTCCAAAAGTTGCGACCTCTAGAAGAAGCGTACCAAGCGCCCACCAATGGAATGCTCATGAAAAAAGCCAATACAAAGAATACAAGATCAAAAATCATCTTACTAAAAGCTTGGGTGTTTTTCTCTAGTGCAAGGGAAAAGCGAGTCTATTAAAATAATAAAAAAATACGAATTCCCGAATAGTTTAGCGGATGTAGCTTAGCCGTTGATAGATAAATCTTTTTTTACAAAGATTTGTTCAGCAGTAACTTTATGTAGACTTAGTAAGTTGGAATTACAGAATTTTATAAATTTAAATCTTGAGAATACTTATATATTAATTAACCAAAGATATAATCAATGAGTAATCCATTGTTGGAGCCATTTGAAGCTCCTTTTGAAACAGCACCTTTTGATCAAATTAAGCCTGAACATTTTTTACCTGCTATTAAAAAATCAATCGAGATAGCAAAAGCCGAAATTGCAGCAATTACAGGAAACGAAGAAGCTCCTACTTTTGCTAATACAATAGAAGCTTTAGAGCGTGGAGGAAGATTAAGCGGTATTGTTGCAGGTATATTTTTTAATCTGAACAGTGCAGAGACGAACGACGAAATTCAGAAGCTTGCCAGAGAGATTTCTCCATTACTCACAGAATATCACAACGATATATTACTAGACGAAAAACTGTTTGAGAGAATTAAAACAGTTTATGAGCAAAAAAGCCAATACGATTTAACTCCCGAAGCGGCAACTTTGCTCGAAAAAACATACAAATCTTTTGTAAGAAACGGAGCAGGCTTAAATGAAGAAGACAAAACCAAGTTAAGAGAAATCGACAAAAAGCTTTCTCAGTTATCGCTTGAGTTTGGCGAACATCTTTTAAAAGAAACCAACGAGTACATGATGGTTTTAGAAGATGAAGTAGAGTTAGCAGGCATGCCCGAAAGTTTAAAAGAAGCGGCAGCAGCATTGGCTGAAGAGAAAGATAAAAAAGGAGCATGGGTAGTTACTATGGATTATCCAAGTTATGTGCCTTTTATGACCTATTGTAGCAACAGACCGCGCAGAGAAGAGCTGTACAAAGTATTCGCTTCTAGAGGCTATAAAGGCGATGCCAATGATAACAGAGAGATTGTAAAGCAGATTGTTCAGCTAAGACAGCAGCGTGCTAATTTGCTTGGTTATAAAACTCATGCGCACTTTGTGTTGGAAGAAAGAATGGCCGAGTCACCAGTAAAAGTAACTGACTTTTTAAAAGAGTTACTCGATTACTCTAAGCCAGTAGCTAACAAGGATGTAGAAGAAGTAACAGAGTATGCTAAAAAGCTTGATGGATTAGAGAAACTAGAAAGATGGGATTTTGCCTATTACTCTGAGAAGTTGAAAAAAGAGAAATATGCGATTGATGATGAGTTACTAAAACCATATTTCAAGCTAGAGAATGTAATTGATGGTGTTTTTGAAGTAGCTAAAATCCTTTATGGTATCAGTTTTAAAGAGAATAAAGACATTCCTGTTTACCACAAAGATGTAAAAGCTTACGAAGTATTAGATGCAGCAGGCAAACACAAAGCAGTGTTTTATGCAGACTTTTTCCCAAGAGCAGGAAAGAGAGCTGGTGCTTGGATGACCTCTTACCGTGGTCAGTTTAAAGAAGATGGTAAAAATATTCGCCCACATGTATCTATCGTGTGCAACTTTACTAAGCCAACTTCTACAAAGCCTTCTTTGCTTACTTTTAATGAAGTAACTACACTTTTCCATGAGTTTGGCCACGCCTTGCATGGAATGTTGGCAGAAGGTGTTTATAGCAGTTTATCTGGAACTCATGTATACTGGGATTTTGTAGAGCTTCCATCTCAGATTATGGAAAACTGGGCATACGAAAAAGAATGTCTAGACCTATTTGCTCGCCACTACGAAACCGGAGAGAAAATTCCTGAAGATTTAATTACTAGAATTAAAGACAGCGCCAACTTTATGGAAGGTTACCAAACGCTAAGACAATTGAGCTTTGGTTTATTAGATATGGGCTGGCATGGTACCGATACTTCAGGCATTGATGATGTTTATACTTACGAGAAAGAGTTGATTAAAGAAACTGAGCTATTCCCAGAAGTGCCGGGTATGCTTACAAGTACAGCTTTTGCGCATATCTTCCAAGGAGGTTATTCTTCTGGCTATTACAGTTACAAATGGGCAGAAGTATTAGATGCAGATGCTTTTGAGTACTTTAAAGAGAAAGGCATATTTAATAAAGAAGTTTCTGATCTATTTCAAACGCATGTATTGTCTGCCGGAGGTAGTGAGCACCCAATGGAACTTTACAAAAGATTTAGAGGTAAAGAGCCATCTCCAAAAGCATTGCTAAAAAGAGCAGGATTAATTAGCGAATAGCAATTACAAAGTATCATAAAAAAGAAAGCCTTGCTGAAAAATCTCAGCAAGGCTTCTTTTTTTGGCTTTCATTATTTTTAACTCTTAGCGAGTTGGGAGTCTTCTTACTTTTCCAAGCGGCTTATCCAAGCTTAAAGTTGATAGGAAGTACAATTCTTTGTTTTACTGCTCTACCTCTTTGCTTACCTGGTTTCCATTTTGGAGAACCTTGTAAGATTCTTACTGCTTCTTCGTCACATCCAGCACCAATACCTCT
>PBYL01000217.1 GCA_002729595.1 Thalassovita sp.
CATTTTTATTTTCACTTATATCCTTCTCTATTATACTTTCAATGAAGTTTAATGATTGCCTTTCTTCAACATTTCCCATTATTGGAGTTTTTATTTATAAAAAAGTACCGCAAAGATATATTATGAAATAATAATCTGCATTTTCTTAAAAAATAAAGCAAAGTTAATTTCTTTTTATACTTATAAAGAATAGTATAGCTGTTTTTTATGCAACTTAATTCTTTGCTTTTAATTCTAATAAAAATAACTCAATATAGAGTTACACATTATCTTCTTTTGAAGATAGTAAAAAGAATAATTTTTACTTCTCTGGCAGCTTGAATTGGGCATTTTTTCCTAAATTGGCTCATAATTTTTTAAAATTATTCTTCTGAACAAGGTTACTTTAAATAACAATCTCAATTAAAAGTAGTAATGGATGACATTATGATCGTAGAGAAGATGAGTGGTGGGGATACTAAGGTTTTAAAAAATATATATAACCAGTATCATCACGAATTCATCGGGCTAATTATTAGGAAATTTCCAAAATTGAAATATGATGATGCAGAAGATATTTTTAATGACGCTATGGTTAGTCTATATGAAAATATCACTAAAGGAAAACTAACAAAAGAAAATCTTACTAGCACTTTAAAAACCTATTTCTTTCAAATTGGGATCAATAAGACGCTCGCTTTTGTAAAAAAGAGTAGTCGCTTTAACGATATTCAGGTTGAAATTAAAAAGAATGAAAGTGAAACCTTCGAAATTCTAGATGATGATGAACTAGAGTTTGAAGACAAACTGAAACAAGTAGAAGCGTGTATGGTTAAAATGGGAAACCCCTGTAAGACCCTACTAGAGCTATATTATTACCATAAGTGTAGGATGATTGAAATAGCAGAAAGATTAGGCTATAATACGGCTGATGTAGCCAAAAACCAAAAAGCTAAGTGTATGAAAAGACTTAGGAAATTGTTAGTCAATTGAATTGTTACCAATGGAGAATGAACTAAAAGATATTGAATTAATCGAAAACTACCTAGACAATCTATTGTCTGAAGAAGAAACAGCCAACTTTAGACAAAAACTTAACGACAATCCCGATTTTGCCAAATTATACGATGATTTAAAGTGGATTATTCCCGGAATTAAATATACTTCCAGAAATCAGCTTAGAAGAGAATTGTTAAATTACTCTAACGACTTAGATAAGTTTGATGAAAATAATTTACCTGAATCGGAATTTGACTTAGAAAAAGATTTTGGCGTTTATGTTTCTGAAAAAGAACCGGCTTCACCTTTACATGTAAGTAGTAAAAATGAGAATAATGCTGAAGCACCATTTCAATCCAAATTTTTTCTATACAGTATTGCTGCTAGCATAGTAATACTAATAGCATTAACTTTTGTATTTTTCCAGACCTCTGAGCCAGAAGAAGCTTTCCAGTTAGCGTACAATGAAATTGGGCAAGGCGCTTATCCTTTTATCAGAGAAAACCCGGAAGATATCGAGTTAAATCGGTCAAGTATACCTCAAGTAACTGCCGATAAAATACAGCAAGCATATTTGGAATATCAGGAAAGGAATTACGAAGAAGCGATTAAACTATTTGAAGAAGTTAGAAAAGGCGATAAAGAGAAAGATGAAAAGCTGATATTCTATTTAGGAAATGCTTATTTGGCGAATAATAATCCTCAAAAAGCTATTGATACCTTTTTAGAAATAACAGACTATAATCACGATTATCTATCAAAAACAAAGTGGTATTTGGGTTTAGCTTTCTTAAAAAATGGAGATTTAAACAAAGCACAAGAAGTTTTTGAAGATATGCAGGAAAATATTTCTGATTCTTATAAAGACAAAGCCATAAGAGCTTTAGAGGAGATTAAATGGGGAATTTACTAGACTGATGTTTTATGCAATTTTTTTATGTATATTAAAATACCTTTTTTAACTCTAACTATAATACTAATCTCATGTCTAAAATTGTCAGAAAAGTATCCAATAATGCTAATGAAATTATTCTAGAATTCACAGATGGCAGCAAACAAACCTTTCCAAAAGAAAGCTCTTTTAAACTTTTACAAGATGTAGAAGATGAAAGATTAAAACCAATTGAAACTGCCGCTTATGCTGCTGTTACAGCTGCTGGTGCTACCTATACAATTGAAACAATTGTATCTGCTTTGATGTAATGAGAAAACCTTATATAATATTATTATTATCAATTTTATTCTCCTGCCAGCTTGAACAAAGCAGGCAGGAATCTTTTAGTACTGAGGCTAAAGTAGCTGAAAGTGCTCTTGCTTTTGAAGACGAAAGCTACGATGATGCTGAATTTTCTAGATCAGTATCTAATAAACAAGCTCAAAACCAATCTCCATCACCTCAAGAAAAAAAATTAATCAAAACAGCAGACATTAGATATCAAGTGCTAGATATTGAGTCGTGTTATGAGAAAGTAAAAAAATTAGTTGCCGATAGCAATGGAGTTATCTTTACAAGCAATCAAGAAAATTATAGCTATCAAGTTTCTTATAATCTGGTAATTAGAGTAGAAAACAACAAGTTCGAAGGTTTAGTAGAATCTTTAGTATCTATTGCTGATTTTGTAAACTCAAAACAGATTAACGCGCAAGATGTAACTGAAGAGTTTGTAGACATTTCTGCTAGATTAAATGCCAAAAAGAAAATTGAAGAAAGGTATATAGAAATACTAAAGCAAGCTAAAAGCATAGAAGAAATACTTGAAGTTGAAAAGAAGTTAGGGGAAATAAGGGAAGAGATTGACGCCACAGAGGGCAGACTCAGGTATTTGAGTAATCAGGTTTCTTTAAGTACGATAAGATTAAGTTTTTACCAAACCATTGAACAAGAGAATAATGCCATTTCACCTGGATTCTTCTCTCGAGTTGGAAAAGGCTTGAACAGTGGTTGGGATATATTTCTAGATTTCTTAGTCTCATTAAGTTATATATGGCCTTTTATTATCCTAACTATCATTATCATCTATATGATAAAAGTTTTGATAAAAAGACGTCGTAAAAAGAAGGCACTTTCAAATTCCTGAACAGTACTTCGCAATAAGAGCATCTGCTTGTCTTACACCTTTTACTTTCGCTTCATTCCAGTAATTACAAGCTTCTATGCTATCACTTTTAAAGTTTAAAGCATGCCAGCCTAAATAATAAAGTGCCTCACCATTGCTTTGCTTTTCATTTTTTGCTTCTTCTAAAAAGGAAAATGATTTTTGATACTCCATTTTTTTCTGAAGACAAACTCCTTTACCTACCAAAGCATCGTAATCTTTAGGAGATTTATCTAATAGTTTATCATAATAAACAAGAGCTTCGTCAAAATTTTGAAGCTTATATAAGTATAACTCTGCTAATGTTCTTTGTAAATCAGAATTATCTGGGAGTAACTTAAAAGCTTCATTAAAATCAGTAACAGCATTGTCTGTTTTATGCAAAGCGATATTCACCTTTCCCCTCAACAAATAATAATATCCTAAACTATCTTCTGAGGCATTGGCTGTATAAATTGCTTTATCTAAATTGTACAAGCTTTCTATATTGTTCTTACCCTCATTAAACAAGATTTTACCAGTTAAATAATAAGCTTCTGAAAGTTCTTCGTCTTTTGTAATCGCTGCTTCTAAAAATTTTAATGCATAAAAAGAATCGTGATTGATATAGTAATGCTCTTTTGCATCACTCAACATATTTTTAGCCGTCTGCTTTTCCATGAATGAAAAGAAGAAAAAGCCCATTACAATAAAAGCAGTAAATCCCGCAAAAATGTAGAAATATAGAAACCTTACTTTTCTTGCTTCTGGCCTTACCTTTTCCCCTTTATAATAAGCCCTTGGTCTCCTTTGTCTTTGCTGAGCCTCTTGCTCTTGTTGTAACTGAAACCCATATGTCATTAAGAAATCATATGTGGCTCTTTTATCAGGGTCAGACAAAACCTGATAAGCCTCATTAATTTCTTTAAATTTTTCCTCTGCCTGTAAATTATTTGGATTCCTATCAGGATGATACTGCAAAGCCAGCCTCTTAAAACTGGCTTTGATATCAGTAATACTTGCTGTTGATGGAATTAAAAGGACTTTATAATAATCAACCAATTAAAAAATAATTTAAAATTTACTCTTCAAATCTAAAAATCACCTTTTGGGCACTGGAAAAACTGCTAAACTCTCATGTCCTTCTGCATCTACTGCCTGCACTGCAAAGAAATAATTATCTTTAGAATATGGTAAAACCGCTTCGTTACCTTCAACATAAAATTTCTTTTCCCACAAAGGTTGATATGTTTCACGCATTAAAACATAATATCCTTTAGGCTTTTCACCAATTTGAGGATCGTCCCAAACCAATCTTGTACTATTACTCAAACCGGAAACATCTACACCTACATTTTCAGGAGAAGCTGGTGCCCAAGCTAAATTAGCAAGTGTTGCCAAATTTACTCCAGCATTTTTTCTGGCATATTCAAAATCCATAAACTCTGGTAAATCTCCGTACTGAATGCCATCTTCTTTTCTAACAGTTTGATGCTGATGATAATAATTCTCATTCATCTCACACATACGAACTGCAGTAAATCCTTTTTTGGCAAAAGGTGTATGATCTCCACCGCGCAAAAATCGGTCATTTCTATAAACCAATTTTACTTCTAACTGATCTACATACCTTTCTCCCACCTCTTTAATATATCTTGCCAATTGTCTTGATTTACTATCGTTTTCGGCACTGGTGTATCTTCTCATTCGCTCCATTTCTTCAGTCTCAAAAGCAGGAACACCTTCACTAAAAACTCTCACCTGAGTGTTATCTAACAAGTTAGTACCACTTGAAGTGCTATTCCCAACCATATCGTTGTTAATTACAGCAACTAAGTTCGTACTATCTGCCAATAATTTATCAGCCATGTAACCAGCTCCATACAAACCTTGCTCCTCTCCTGTTACTGCCATAAATATAATGGTTGATGGAAACGCTCTCTTACTCATAATTCTTGCTAACTCCATAACCACAGCAACACCAGAACCATCATCATTTGCACCAGGTGCATCGATTTCTTTATCCATTACATCTGTAGCTCGTGAATCCAAGTGCCCAGTAATTAAAAATACTCGGTCATCATCCGGATTAGTTCCTTTTAAAACGCCGACAACATTCGCAGAAAGTGCTTCTTCTGGAATTCTTCTGCCATCAGCCTCAATTGTATATTCGTCAATTTCAGAAGTAAATCTTCCGCCAGATTCTTTGGCATACAAATCAAACTGACTCTTAACCCATCTTCTTGCAGCTCCAACTCCAGTATCGTTGCTTTTTGTATCACTCAAAGTATGTCTGGTGCCAAAAGTTACCAGTTTTCTCACATTGGCTTCAATATTCTCTGCTGAGATTTCTGAAACCATCTTAGCTATTTCAGCATCTTTATTAATAATTTCTTGAGCATTGATTGATGTAGTAATGAATAACCAGAGGAGACTAAATAGTAAAATCGTCTTCATAATTGCTAGTTAATTTAGTGAAACTTATTCTTACAAAATTTATATTTTCATAAAGATAAAAGCTCCACAACCAAATTTTCATTCAATGTCAATTTTTTAAAGAAAATTGTTGATTTAATGTTTATGCATATATTTGCATGAAGTTATGGGGGATTAGCTCAGTTGGCTAGAGCGCTTGCATGGCATGCAAGAGGCCATCGGTTCGAATCCGATATTCTCCACAAAAAAATCCCTTTCAGTGTGAAAGGGATTTTTTGTTTAATAACCTCTATTCTGCCTAAGACTCCACTTAGAGAACAATTCATCTTGTAAAACACTTTCCGGTATAGGAAACAGCAAGTGTTTTTCTGATATAGCTAAATCAGGAAATTGCTTTTGCATAAACTCTACTCCCCACCTTCTGTAATCAAATAAGCTTCTTGCTTCTAACACAAACTCTTTTTCCTTTTCGATTTGCAAAAGCTCTATAAATTCATCTGAAGACAAAGTGTTTTCTAATGGTGATTGTCCACTTCTTTCTTTTACCAAATTGATTCCTGTTAACCGCGATCTATCTTGAGAAGATAAATGATTTAGACATTCCGACTGCATTAACCATATATCTGCCAACCTCGAAACATAAATCAAAGAATTTGTTGTAGAGCTTATTAGCGGGTTATATTTTTTATAATACCAGTTTCCTTTATCGTTACTCAAAACCGCATTTTTCCTACTATCAATATCTCCTAACATCGAAATGAATTCGGTTGAAGGAGTTACGAATATATCACCTAAATCGCTTTTCTTAGTTAGCTCTAAATAATAGCTCGTTTTTACAATAGCTTCGACTCCAACTGCTAAATTTTCTTCAAATAAATTCGCATAGTTTTTCTCCAAAATAAACTTCCCACTATTAATAATCTCATTAAACTGTTTAAAAGCTAACTGCCATTCATCGGCGATTCCTTTGGAAGATCGGTATAAATAAACCTTACCTAATAATGCTTTTACAGCCCAATGGCCGGATAATTTATACTGTGTAGTATTAGAAGAAACAGATCTTTCCTTTAATTCCAAAGCATGATTTAAATCATTAAAAATAGTTTCCCAAAGAAAATCTTGTGTATTAGTACTTGAAAATGATAGATTTTCAAAGTCGGATTTGCTAGTGATTTTTTCAGTAATCACTGGCACATTACCATACATTACTGCTAGCTCAAAATAATAAAATGCCCTTAAATAACAGGCTTCCAAATACAATTGTTTGGCAAAATCATACTGCTTCACACTTTTATAATCCAGACTTTCTACAATGTTATTTAGATGTGATATGGCCTTATACATATCTTCCCAAACCACTTGAAAGGAATAATTATCTGCTGACCAATTGTATTGATCTAATGCAAGTTCCTCTGCATTTTCACTGCCAGTAGTTACAGCTAGCGAAGGTAAATTTTGCATTAACAGATAATGATCACTTGTAATATTTCTCGCGAGCTCATCAAAGACAATACTTCTTAACTCATTCATCTCTTCTTCATCAGAGAAAGAATATTCCTTAAGATTTAAATCTGATACAAGAAAGTGTTGTGGTAAATAATCATCATCACTACACGAAAACACAAAAAAAATAAAGCTGAAAATAAAAAATTGCCTTTTCAAAAAATCCATTTGTACTATAATATTGGCTTAAATACAAAAAGCTTTTTGCCTTTATTTAGTATCAAGATTTCTCCACTTGTAAGTTTTATGTAGAATTATTTCAAATAGCCTACTCCAGATTTAAGAAATATTGACAAGCTACGTTTCAATGTAGTATTGCATCGAACTCATTACTGAAATGACATATAAATACTTCTTAAAGTGCTCTTTTGCGATGAAAGGATTTTTAAATATTCTCAGAAAACAACCATTATCATTTTACCTGATATTTAAAAAGCATCTTCTAGTTATTTGTGGGATTATATTTTTTGCAGGAAACTCACTGCATGCACAAACTGGTATCTACATCAACAATAATGATAAATACACTCAATCTGCTAAGGTTGATATTACTATCAAAATCATGGATGTAGATAGTTTGCTGATCAGTAACGATCCTTCCTTTCCTGCTGCCAGTTGGCAACCTGTAAGTAACCACTTGCAATGGGAATTGCTACCTGTAGATGGTAAAAAAGAAGTTTTTATGAAATATAAAGACCGTGACGGGAATATTTCTCAATTAATAATGGATAGAATTATTCTGGATACAGAAGCTCCTAAAAACGGAGAAGTTGTCTTAAACGAAGGAAATAACTATCTCAATTATCTAGAAAATATAATCATAGAATCTACTATTACTGGTGCAGATTGGATTATAGTAAGCGAAAACTCAGACTTTAAGCATGCCAGATGGGAACCGTATTACGAAAAAATCAAATACAACTTTACACCTGGTGATGGTGAGCGCAATATTTATGTGAAATTTAAAGATCATGCAGGTAATGAATCAGAAGTTTATGAAGATAAAGTGATTATCGATACCAAAGCACCTTTCGATGCAAAGATTGAAATAGTACATGGAGCAATAGTGATCGACAGCTTAACTGGCGAAAAATATCTAAATGAGCATAACAATCTAGTAGATTTAAAACTGCATGTAAAAGAAGGCAAATACATGAAGCTGGCAAACGGCGCAGCCTTCTTCGGTCTTAAATGGCGCTTGTATGACGAAAAATACTACGATTGGGAATTGGGCAATTACAAAGATGGCAGGTATAGAGTAGCAGTTACCTATAGAGACATCGCCAAAAATGAATCTAAGGTTATTTATGATGAAATTATTGTAGATACTGCTCCACCTTTTGGAGGTAAAATATTGATAAACGATGGAGATATCTACATCAAAGACGCTGAAGTTGACCTTAAAATTTGGGCATCAGATGCAAGGTATATGTTGGTTAGCAATGAACCAGAATTTAAAGGCAAAAACTGGGAACCTTTCAAAGAGAAAAAGAAGTGGAAATTTGGAACTGAAGATGGCAACAAGAAAATCTATGTGAAATTTAAAGATGTTGCTGAAAATGAATCAGAAGTTTCTTCTGATGAAATTATGATGGATGCTACTCCACCCCATGATGCTAAAGTTATTCTAAATAACGGAGACGAAAGAACTCAATATGCTTATGTAAATGCAGTCGTAAAAGCAGAAGAAGCCACTTATATGCAGGTAAGTAACCGACCTGACTTTAAGGGCGAAATCTGGAAAAACTATCACAACAGCCCGATTTTTATCACTTTAGAAAATTCCCCTGGCCCAAAGAAAGTTTATGCAAGATTTATGGATGATGCTGGAAATATTTCAGAGGCAGTTTCATCAGAGATATTGATTGAAGTAAAACCTGTAAGTGCAAAAATTGAAATAGATAATAATGCAGTCTACTGTAATAGAAGTGATAGAAATGTTAAACTGCACATTTTTGCTAAAGAAGCTTCGCAAATGATGGTGAGCAATACTGCAGATTTCGCTGGCGCAAACTGGGAACCATATCAAACTGAAAAAGACTGGATTTTAGAGGAGAAAGATGGAGAAAAAACTGTCTATGTTAAATTCAAAAGTGAAACAGAAACCCTTTCAGAAACAGTCTCAGACAAGATAATTCTAGATACTACTGTACCAATTCCAGTAAAAATTGAACTGAATAATGGCATTCCAAATACATTTAATCAAAAGATTGTGGTGCAGGTAGAAGCCAAAGAAGCTACACTTATGCAAATTAGTGAAGACAGCACTTTTGAAGAAGTAAATTGGAAAGGATACACCAATCGTCATTTCAATTTTGTACTAACCAAAGTGTCTGGTACACAAAAAGTTTATGCAAGATTTAGGGATCAAGCAGACAATACTTCTGGAATTATTTCAGCAGAAATAAAACTTGAAATCAACCCTGTTTTTGTGGCTATCTATATAGATAATAATGCAGAATTCTGTACCAATTCTGATAGAAATGTAGAATTGGTTATAAATGCTCGAAGTGCCTCAGAAATGATGGTGAGTAATGATAAAGACTTTACCAATGCAACATGGGTTCCTTATAAGTCTAAAATTCAATGGACTTTAAGTGAAGGAGAAGGATTAAAGAGAGTATATGCAAAATTCAAGAGTAAAACAGGAATAGAATCTGCTACAAAATCTGATGATATCATACTAGATATTCTTCCTCCTGCAAATACCAACATCCAAATTAACAGAGGCAAAGAAAGAACTATAAAGCCAATAGTTGAGGTGAACGTAACTGCTGAAGATGCTGTAAGTATGCAAATCAGTAAATATCAAGATTTCCAAAGAGCGCGCTGGCTACCTTATTCTACTCAACCCTTCCATTATTTTATTGGTAATGAGGGTGGTACTCACACTATTTACACAAGATTTAAAGATATTTCTGGAAATATATCAAAACTAATTTCGGCTTCGGTAATCAAAGAAGTTCAACCACACAATGGTGATTTTGTAATTGATAATGATCTACCATTTACCACAAATGACAATGGTGAAGTAGAACTCGATATCGTTACAGTAAGAGCTACTGAAATGATGATAAGTGAATCTGAAAACTTCGGTAATGCTTCTTGGCAACCACTCGAAAAATCTATTAAATGGAATTTATCTGGTGATGATGGCTTAAAAACAATTTATATGAAATTCAGAAGTAAAACCCTGAATGAGTCCTCTCCTATCAAAGACCAAATATTATTAGACAGAACAGCTCCACAAAACGGAAGTCTAACCTTAAATAATATGGCTTGGTTACGCTATCTAAACCCGAACCACATTCAAGTAAAGGTGAAGGCAGACGATGCTTATCAAGTTCAATTGAGTGAGTATGATAATTTTACTGGTAGACCTTGGAGAGCTTATACAGATAAACCATTCCCATTTAAACTGAGCAAAACATCTGGAGAAATTACCATTTATGCTCGCTTTAAAGACTTCTATGGTAACATTTCAGAAACCATTCATGAAACAATCACAATAGACGAAACATCTCCTGAAAACAATACACTTACAATTAATGAAGGTGATTTACATACCAATTCTACCTCAGTTAAGATAAATAGCTACTCAGAAGATGCGAAAGAAATGCGATTAGCTAACTCTTCTCAAACCTTGAAAAACGCAGAATGGAAGTCCTATCAAGAGTCTGTAAATTGGGAGTTGGCCAATAGTGATGATAACAAAAGAATAGTTTACATGCAGTTTAAAGATACATATGGCAACACCTCTCAAGTAGCTACTGCAGTAATTGAATTGGATAGAGAAAAACCAAAAAATCCGAAGATTGAAGTACAAGATAACGCCCATGTAAACCACCCTGCTGGCGAGGTAAATTTAATTTTACAAGCTGATGGTGCTTCACAAATGATGGTTTCTAATGAAAAAAGTTTTAGTGATGCTACTTGGGAAACACTTTACCCAATAAAAAAATGGAATTTAACAGAAGGTGATGGCCCTAAAAAAGTATATGCCAAATTTAGTGATGAAGCAGGAAACGAAACTGATGTATTAGAACTAGATTTAGTACTTGATAGAGAAGCGCCAGAGGCTTTAAGTTTAACTATAAACAATGATGATATCATCACAGCAAAACACGAAGTTATGCTAAAGTTAGCCGCTTCTGGTGCTGATGAAATGATCATTAGTAATAATGGATTATTTGCATTGCCTAATAAATGGATGCCTTATAACAGCGAAAAGAAATGGAAACTGTTTGGGCAAGATGGAGAAAAAACGGTGTATGTAAAATTTAGAGATAAAGCTGGAAATGAATCTCCAGTTTTAACCCAAACCATTACATTAGATACCGAAGCACCAGTAATATATACTTTTGAGATTAACAATGGCGAAACTGCTGTGGATGGCGCTGATGTAGATCTCTTTCTTAATGTAAAACACATTAATGGTTTGCCTGATGCCAAGTTTTTACAATTGTCTAATTCTAAAAACTTTTCAAGTGCTAACTGGGAGCCATTTTCTAATCAAGTATCTTGGAGAATGGCTGGCAGTGGTTTGCAGAAGGTTTATATTAGGTTGAAAGATGAAGCTGGAAATGTTTCGGTTCCATTCGAAGATAATATTACAGTTTACTGATTTGGAATTTTGACAATTACATTTCAGTTTTGAGCAAAAAAGAATATGCTGGTATTTCCGAACGCTAAGATTAATCTGGGACTGAACATACTGAACAAAAGACCTGATGGCTACCATAATATTGCCTCTTGCTTTTATCCAGTAGAATGGTGCGATGTTTTGGAGATTGTTCCTTCTGATAAATTAGAAGTTAGCTTAACAGGTATTCCTATTCCGGGTAATAAAGATGAAAACCTGATAGTATCAGCATATCACTTAATTAAGCAAGATTTTGATATTTCTCCTGTAAAAATTCATTTACACAAAGTAATTCCTATTGGAGCTGGGCTAGGTGGAGGTTCTGCAGATTGTGCTTTCGCCATTAAAGTTTATAATGAACTTTTCAAACTTAATCTCTCAACTCAACAAATGGAAGATTATGCTGGTAAATTAGGAAGCGACTGCCCTTTCTTTATAGAAAACAAACCTGTTAATGTGAGTGGCACAGGAAACATTTTCGAAAAAACTGAACTTAGCCTCGCCGGTAAACACATTTTATTAGTTTATCCAGATTTACATATCTCAACTGCACAGGCTTATAGCGGAGTTATTCCAAATGAACCACAAATTAAAAACACTGATATTCTAAAGCAGTCAATAGAAAATTGGAAAGATGCTTTAGTGAATGATTTTGAAAGAAGTGTTTTCCCGCAGTTCCCTGCAACAGAAAAGCTAAAAAACAGCATGTACGAACACAATGCGATATATGCTTCTATGACTGGCTCTGGCTCTGCTGTGTATGGAATCTTTGAAGAAAAACCTGATATTCAGTTTCCAAAAAACTATCAGGTTTTCCATTCAGAATTAAAATAGAATAAACTAATTTCTATTTGTAGGCCAAATCTGATTGCATGGATTTTTTCCAACTGAAGAAACCCATTGTAGCCAATGCCAAGTACACTACATACAAGAAGCTGTATATGTAAATACCTTTGTAGAAGTAAAGAAATACACATACTAGGTCAACTATTATCCAAACTATCCAGTTTTCTAGATACTTTTTAGTGAGTTGATATTGCGCTATCAAGCTAAAAACAGTGGTAAAAGAATCCCAAAAAGGTAAGTCTGCATCAGTGTAGCTTGAAAGGAAATACCCCAACCCTACTGTACCAACAACTCCAATTACCAACATCAACATCAGGTTAGACGATGAAGACCAAGTTACTTTCAGTTCGCTGTGAGCTTTACCTCCATAAAGCCAGTTATACCAACCATAAAATCCAAGAATTACATAGATTACATGTAAACCCATATCTCCATACAACCTTTGTTGCAAGAAGATATATATTGCCATAGCAACATTAATAATTCCAATTGGCCAACCCCAAATATTTTCTTTGGCATTTAAGTAAACACAAACAATCCCAAATACAGCACTTATGGCTTCAATGGGATTGTCTGTAATATAGTTTGTGATTATTTCAAGCATTTATTCTTAGTATAAAATCCTGAATTTAATAGTGTTTTCTATTGCTTTCAGGTCTTTGATTACATCACGATGATATTTTTTATCTATGTCAGTAATTACATAACCAACTTGCTCATTGGTTTTTAGATATTGCCCAACAATGTTGATTTCGTGTTTAGCTAAAACTGAGTTAATTTTTGCCATTACACCAGACACATTTTTATGGATGTGTAGTAGTCTGTGGGCATTGGTTAACTTAGGTAACTGTAAATTAGGGAAGTTCACACTGTTAAATGTATTACCTGTATTTACGTATTCAATTATTTTGCTTGGCACAAAGTCAGCAATATTTTCTTGCGCTTCCAAAGTACTACCTCCGATGTGTGGAGTAAGTATCAAGTTTGGTAAATTTCTTAATTCAGACTCAAACTCTTCATTGTTACTCTTAGGCTCTTTAGGGAATACATCTACTCCAGCACCTTTTATTGAGCCGCTTTTTAGTTTTTCAACTAAATAAGGAATATCCACTACAAAGCCACGAGATAGGTTTAAGAAATAAGCACCTTCTTTCATTTGGTCAAACTCTTCTTTACCAAATACCATCTTGTTCTCTATTCTACCATCTACGTGTAGAGAAACAATATCAACAGTACTTAATAACTCATTTAAAGAATAACACTTGGTAGCATTACCCAAAGCAAGCTTTTCAACCATATCGTAATAGTAGACATCCATACCCATGCTCTCTGCTAATACAGAAAGTTGCGAACCAATATTTCCGTAACCTACGATACCTAGTTTTTTACCTCTTACTTCGTAAGAATCTTTTGCAGATTTATCCCAGCTACCTTTGTGCATAGCAGCCATTTTGTCTGGCAGGTTTCTTAGCAACATAATAATCTCGCCAATAGCCAATTCTACCACACTTCTTGTATTACTAAATGGTGCATTAAACACTGTAATACCTTTATCAAGACAAGCTTCTAGGTCAATCTGGTTTGTACCAATACAAAAAGCACCAACTGCCATAAGTCTGTTGGCATTTTCAAGTACTTTTTTAGTAAGATTTGTTTTAGATCTAATACCAAGAATAGATACATCCTTAATTGCTTCGCAAAGTTCATCTTCGTCCATCGCACTGCTAACAGTTTCTACTTGGTAGCCTTCACGAACAAAAATGTCTCTTCCTTTCTCATGGATGTTTTCTAGCAACAGAACATTAATTCTGTTTTTAGGATAAGAGATCGCCATTGGTAGCTTGTTTACATAAAGCACTTCGTCAAAACTTGGTGCAATATGGTCTGCTTTACTAGCAACTTGTTCTCTGTTCACATTCTCGGTAAATGCATAAAACTGATTAGCCAAACCTGCTTCTCTAATTTGATAATCAGTATAACCATCTCCAATTACGAATATATCTCCATCAAGCTTAAGCTCTTTCATCAACTTCACCTTTCCGTTATCTCCCGCCAAAGGATTGTTTCTATCGAAACCATTAATATTTCCGTCTGCATCGAATGTAAATGAGTTTGCATAAACATTAGATTCAAGAACTCCATACTCTGTTACTATCGGAACAATAAAGTCTTTAAACCCATTGGACATAATAATTACATCATCTCCATTTTGTCTAAAGAAGGCTTCGTTCCTTACGATAGAATCAGATACCTTGGTTTTGAGCTTGTTTACTAATAAAGGTAGATGAGATTCATTCGCATCTAAAAGATTTACTCTTTGTTCTAAAGCATCAGCAAATGAGATACTGCCTTCCATTGCCTTATCGGTAATGTCTCTTACCTTACCAACAATAGTATCTTTGTCTGGTCTACCGGCCAAAGCAATCTCGCATAATTCGTCAAGTGCTTCTACTTTAGTGAATGTGCTGTCAAAGTCAATAATAAAATATTTCTTCCTCTTCATTATCAGAATTCAAAAAATTGGTGCAATAGTTAGAAATCTTTTCAAAGATAAAGGAATTTCTTTTAATGAAATGATGCCAGCAGATAATTTAAATCAATTAATATTTAACCGATAGCACAAAAAAAATAATTAAATTTGTCTAGTAAACAGCTGATTTATATGGAACTACTAGATAAAATCACGGTTTTTCATCAAGATGAAGAAAAACAGATAGAGCTTTATAAAGGCGATTTAACCGCTATCCCTCAAGATAAAGCAGTTGATGTACTGGTTATTTCAGCGTATCCAAACTTATATGAACCTGATCCAAATTCTTTAGTTAAGTGTCTGCTCGAAAAAAATGTAGATGTAAAAGAACTTGCAAAAGATAAGGCAGTCGACTTAAGACAAAACTTTTCTTGTTGGCTTTCTAAAGATATTAGTGGACAAAATTTTAAGAAAATTCTTTGTTTTGAGCCATTATCGAGAGGTAATCCTAGCGAATTGGTTGGAGAAATCTTCCAAAGCTTAATGCCTTTTGTGTTTGTACCTCCCGGTATAAAATCGATTGCCATGCCATTAGTTACTTCTGGCAATCAAGGTTTCGCACCAGAAAGCATCCTTGAACCGTTGATAGATGCCGCTGCAAACTGGTTAACAATGGGCATGCCCGTTGAGAGAATTAGCATTGTGGAGATTGATGAAGTTAAATCCAATGAACTTCTTAGAATATTTAAAGAAATAAAACATAAGTATGATCAGAAAAACAGCAAAAAGCAAAACAGAATTTTCAAATACGATCTATTTATAAGTTACTCACATAAAAATGATAAAGAGATAACTGAAATAGTGAATATGCTTTTGAAAGTTAAACCTGACATCAAAATTTTCCTAGATAAAAAGGATTTAGATGCAGGTGCTGGTTGGCAACAAGAACTTTACGATGCTTTAGACAACTGTAGAAGAGTGATTGCATTCTTGTCTGCCCCATACATAGATTCTAAAGTTTGCAAAGAAGAGTTTAACATCGCTGTTTTTAGACATAGAGAAGAAGAAGAAATAGAACCTGTCTTAATACCCGTATACCTTTACTCTACAGAGCTTCCGACCTATATGAAGCTCATCCAATTTTCAGATTGTAGGGAGGCCAACCTAGAAAAATTAGCTGATGTATGTAAAGAAATTGTTGATTCTTTAGAGAAATGAAGTAGTAAAACCTCATACAAAGAAATATCTACAATTCATTAATAAAAATGATGATTTTCATCATATGTAAGTTTATAAACTTTATAATAAAGTTTACAAGCTTTAATGGCTGTTTGTTTGAATTAAATAATTCAAAACAAACAAACTTCATTTAATGAAAAAATTAGTCACCCTCGTAGTCCTGCTTTTTTGCAGTCTATTCTTATATGGCCAGGATGGGAGTAGTACACCCGAAGAAATCTTTGGGCACTTAATTGGCTCAGATATGGAGGAACACCCTGGCTTTAAAAAAGAATACAGCTATGGTTTTGTAGACCTTGGTCTGGTAAATATCGGTGAAAAACAGCAACTATTTGGCGTTAGTTTAGAGCCTGAAGTTGGTTATGCATTCTACAAAGGAAAACTTTGCTCAATCAGCTTTGAATTCAAAAACGCAGATGCATTTGAAGAACTTTCTAAAATGTTTGGTAAACCAAGATATGCAGATACAGGCAATCAGGCACTTGGTGAGCTTTACTCATTCGTTTGGGAAGGAGAAAAAATAGCAATCAGCTATCCTGTTTTTAACTACGGTACTCAGGGAAGCCAATTTATTACCATAGAAGACAAAAAAGTCTCACAACAAAACTTTTAATAGGATCCAATCCGCTTTAGTAAATTGTATGGAGTAAACAGTGTAACAGAACGTTGCACTGTTTTTTTTTAAGGACTTACAAGCTGCATCAACTCCGCACAAATAATTGCACCATAAGTACCTAATGCATAACCTAATACAGCCATCAATACACCTACTGCTGCTAATGCCGGACTAAATGCTGCTGCCACTACTGGTGCTGAAGCTGCTCCTCCCACATTTGCTTGGCTACCAACTGCCACAAAGAAGAATGGTGCTTTTATAATCTTGGCAGTAATTAACAACACCAATACGTGGATTATCATCCAGATAATGCCAATGGCAAATAAGCCAAGGTTATTTAATATCTCACCAATATTCATTTTCATCCCGATAGTAGCGACAAGCACATAAATAAATACACTACCAAATCTAGATGCTCCTACTCCTTCTATCTTCTTTAACTTTGTAAATGATAGTGCTAAACCAATAGTAGTGGCAATTACAACTAACCAGAAAAATCCAGATAAAAGTGAGGTGAGGTTTAAGCTGTTTAAAACATCACTGTAATTCTCCATAAAAGGAGTTACAATATCAGATAACCAATGGGCTACTGCTGTGGCGCCAAAACCAACTGCTAATACCAACATGGTATCTTTTAAAGTAGGCATTTTAGAAATGCTGTCTCTATAGTTTTCTACCCTAATTCTTAAATCATCAATGGCA
>PBYL01000218.1 GCA_002729595.1 Thalassovita sp.
AAAAAAATTCTCATAAGGTAAATAATTAGGATTAAAGGAAAGTCTATCAATAAATTGATAAACTGAGGTGATCGCTATCATAGCCTTATTATTTAAGGTTGAAAATTGAAAAATTACCAGTTGAAAGTGGTAGTAGCTGAATGAGAGTGGTTAGTATATAATCTTTGAAACGATACAAAAAATGCAGCCTATTTATACATGGAATACACTACTATATTTAAATTAAACAATAGCAGGGCTACCTATAAATAGGAAGTTTCAAATTATATAAATAAGAGTAAACATTGTTATAAATTTCCTTTTAAAAAAGATTTTATACGACTATAAAGGGTTTTAACTCTACTCAAAGAGAACTCCAGCTATACGAAAAGTCCAGTTTACCTCTTTCGTTTCAAAGATTTTAATTACGGGTGATACGTGTTTAGTAATATCAATGAAAGACAAAAAATGCCTTTTTTTGTAGTTTTAATAGAATATTCTTTAGCCACAAAGTACATCTTTTTTAATAAGAGTGATTTAACGGCATCATTAAAATTCTGTTAAAGAAATGTTACTAATATTTAGTTAGATGAAGTTATTCTACTATGAATTGCAAGAAATGGCTTTGTTAATTTTTAAAGTATACTCCATGTTTTGCTGCAAGATTTATCATCTTTACAGTATTGAGATTCTTGCCAGAAAGGGGCAAGGCAAATTGCTAACATAAATCAAAAAAACTAGAATGAATACTAAGGACGCGATGGAAAACTACAATACTATTTGCTTAGATTTAGATGGTACCATATTGGCCTTAAAAAGCGATATTACTCCTTTTTGTGCGGCTGTCTTAAAAAAGCTAAGCACACAAATGGATATTATTTTGGTTTCGGCTCGAATTCCATCAGGTATGAGTTACATACAAGAGAAAGTGGGTGCGAGTGCTCAACCAATTATATGTTACAATGGTGCTTACATTGTAAAAGGAGAGGAGATAATATATGATAAATGCCTACCAGTTTCATTGATCGAAGAATTACTAAAGCCTTGCAATGAGCTGAATATAAAAATGGGTATTTATTCTTATAATGATTGGTCTGTGCCAGAAGATTCAGAAAGAATACAGAAAGAAATTCACAATACTAAGACAGACCCAGTTTTTGAAGAAACTGAAACAACCATTGCCAACTTGAAAAAGAAGGGAAAAGGAGCACACAAACTCATGTTGATGGGTGATAAAGAAAGTTTAGACCAGTTAGAAAAACTGTTAAGTTCAGATATGAATGATAGATTGGTGGCTTATCGCTCAAATAATACCATTATAGAAGTTGCTCCAAATGATGTGAGTAAGCTAGATGGTATTAAAGCTTTGCTAGGTGAGGAAGCTCTACCCAAAGTGATTGCCTTTGGCGATAATTACAATGATATTGATATGCTTCGCGAAGTAGGAATGGGCGTAGCAGTTGCCAATGCTAGAGACGAAGTAAAAGCTGTAGCAGATGAACAAACGCTCTCATGTGCGGAAGACGGGGTTCCTGTGTTTCTGAATAAATATTATGAATTGGGAATTGAGCAGTAATAAAAACTCAAATGAGCTCTACAAAAAATAAAGACAGGCAAACCTCGGTTTGCCTGTCTTGTTTTAATTTACTTCCTGCACTTTTATAAACTAATAGCTAGTGTATAAGCTATAAACCTTTAGACCTTTTTCGAATGCGCTTAGGTCTTGTGTATTTTCCTTTTTAATCGAAATAACTTTTTCAGTATTTGGAAGAAGATCAAAATAGTTATCGGAGAAATTCCCGAAACTGTTTGATGCTATATAGACACCAAGCGCGAGTTTTTTACTGCTAACTGTTACATCAAAAGAATCTCCATTTTCCTTTACAGCAAAGCTGATTTCAGGATCAACGAGAGCTAAATCTTTAAATGGTTTTAGATAATGGAGTTTTTTGGAAAGTGCCTGTTCTCCATTTATTAGCTCTGCATTTATTACTATTTTATCAGCATCTAAAGCTGCCAAATCACTATTAGGAATCTCGAAATAAATGTTGGCGTCGTTTGCTTTTACATTTACATCATTACTCCACGATTTTAATTCTTTGCCTTCAAAGTCGAGAATTTCAACTTTCAGTTTTCCATTGATGTCTTTTAATGAATCAGAAGCTATATAGATGGCGATATTGTCTTCTTTCTCTTCGAAGCTGATTAATGTGGTTTTAAAACTTTCTTTTACCGCATAATGCAATGCTTTCCATTTTCCATAATAATCTATGCTAGACCAAGAAGCCACTGGCCAACAATCGTTTATTTGCCAATAGAGACTACCCATGCATCTGAAATCGTGCATCTTTTTTCTGTGTGCCTCTATACCAATGCGAATACCATAGGCTTGCAATAAATGACTCACATACAAAAAGTTCTCAAAGTCTTTGGGCTTTTTGTAGTGTCGCTTCATGTATTCATCGATGGTTACATTTCCGATACTTGATCTCTGATGCGACTGCATTACATCTGAGTAAATGTCATGGTCTTCTGGTTTGGTATATTTCTGCACAGATGAATATTCTGGAAAAGATTGAAAACCATACTCAGACATAAAGCGTGGAATAGCATCATTATAAGTTTCGAATTTTTCCTTACCCCACCAAACCATCCAATAGTGGGCATCTCCCATAGTAAGAGATTCTTTTACGCCCAAATCGCTACTTGGTGAAGAAGCCCAGTAAAACTTGCTGCCATCGTATTCTTTTACAACATCAGGCAGAATTTTATGGAATATATTATCGTAAGCTGTCCAGATTTTATCGGCAACTTCCTCAGACTGCTCTTCAATTACTTTCTTTTTCCATCCCCAATTTTCCCAAGCAGATAAGATTTCGTTATTCCCACACCACAAAGCAATGGAAGTGTGATTGCGTAACCTTTTTACATTGTCTATGGCTTCTTGTTTCACATTATCAAGAAATGCCTGATCTCCCGGAAACATGGCACAAGCAAACATAAAGTCTTGCCATACCAATAATCCCTTTTCATCACATAAATCGTAAAATATATCTTTCTCATAAATTCCACCTCCCCAAATACGAAGCATATTCATATTTGCTTCTTTGGCAGAGTTGAGCACAGATTCGTAATGATCTTTTGTAACTCTATCTAGAAATACATCTTGAGGAATGTAATTGGCGCCTTTCATAAATACAGGTTGACCATTTACTTTAAAATAAAATGTAGTTCCTACAGCATCTGGCTCTCTTGCAATTTCAATATTTCTTAGGCCAATTCTTGTTTCAGAAGATGAGACTAGGTTATTAGCAGAGACATTTACTTTAATATTATATAAGTTTTGCTCTCCAAGTCCATTTGGCCACCAAAGTTTAGGTTCGCTAATCGTAAAAGGGATTTCCAACTTATTGAGTCCTTTCGAAAACTTTACTTCTTCAGTCTTTATATTTTGCCCTTCAACTAAAATTTCTATAGTTGCTTTTTCAGTAGATTCACTAGCTTCAAGCTCTATCCAAGCCGTTAAATTGGCTTGCTCGTCTAATTTTGTTTGCTCGATAAAAACATCTCTAATAATGTAGTTATTCCAGCTTTTGAGCTTAATGGGTTTCCAAACTCCAGAGGTTACAAGTCTTGGCCCCCAGTCCCAACCGAAATGGTAGCCAGCCTTTCTTGTAAAAATACTTACTTGTTTTTCACCTTCTACCTGACCAATTTTAGCCAAATCGTTATCAGACACTGGAATTTTATAGCCAAGTGCATCATACTTTTCTAGGCCTTTTTTTATAGGAGATTCGAAGAGTATGCTTAATTCATTTTTACCTTCTTTTAGTAGAGATTTTACATCGGAACTATAGGTTCGAAACATATTATCTGTTTCTAAGATTTGCTCGCCATTTAAGCTTACTTGAGCATAGGTGTCTAAACCTTCAAATTCCAACTCTATTTGTTGCCAGTTTAAATCTTCTTTACTTAACTCAAAAGTTGTTTTATATTCCCAATCTTCTTTATCAATCCACTGTAGATCTAGTTCATTTAGCCTGTAAAAGGGATCTTCAATTATTTGATTATTAATTAAATCTGTATGAACTGAACCCGGCACAGTAGCACTTGTCCAACTTTTATCTGATGTTTTTTTAAATACCCAGTTAGAATTTAGTTCCAAAGTTTTGTCTGTGTTATTTTGATTTTGTACTTGATTGCAGGCGGCAAAATATAAAAAAGTGATGAAAACAAGTATGATTTTTAAAGCCTTCATTGGATTAAGGTGTTATTTACGGAAAATACCTTGCTATTGGTAGTTTTTTATTAGCTCAATTAGGTTTTAGCTTGGCTATGTCAGGTATGTACAAATATTGGCAATCGTTTCATCAAACAAACTGATCAATAACAGCTTTTACATTGATTGATACCATGTATGGCAGAAGCCAAAATTTGGCATTCTAAATTCCAATTAGATAAGTTTTGATAGAGAAGGGAGGAAGTCTAATAGAGATGGGTAAGCACAAAAAAAGGACATTTAAAGCTTTGTCTATTAATTAAAATATTAGGCTTAAAATATCCTCGCTATTCATAGTGGTTGTATATACTTTTAAAAACTGGTGGCGAGCTTTCTTGAGTGATTTAGCGTATTCCAGAAATGGAAACTAATTCCTAAGAAAACTATAAAGATGCCTATTTGTCCAAAAATTCCCGGTAAGGCAGTATTTCTTAAATACATTTCGCCAAGCAGTGTAAATATGATTTCGAATACTTGTGTAGCTTCTATGGTTGCCATTGCCACTGGGTTTCTATTCACCATTTGTGTGGCTTGGTAGAAACCTACTCCGCCTAAAAACCCAGAAAAGAATGCCGAATACAATGAAGATTCACACTGAGCAAATGTTGGTAAACCTGCTTGTTGGTAACCCACAATTCCTAAAATAATCAACAAAGGAAGACAACCAATACTCATCCCCAACACTCTTTGGATGGCATTTAATTGTAGGTTCTTTTCTTCTAACACGACCATAAGTTTTCGGTTACCCAATGGCCAAACAATTGCACCTAACAACACAAGAAAAAAGCTAATTAAAACTCCAGAAAGAGAATCTAATTGATCTACCTTTTCGAACTGCATCACAAAAACACCCGCTACAATAATGATTGATAGTACAAGTGCTCTTTGTGGAATTGATTTTCTGCTATCTTTATAAATAAGCGGAGCTAACAGCATACCTGCCAAAATATTTATCTGAAAAGTGGCGGCAATCATCCAACCGGGTGAGTACAAAGAAGCAATTGCTAGTGCAGTGTATAGCACTCCGAAACCAATTGTTCCCCATTTTATAAAAATCAGTGGTTGTTGTTTTAAGGCTTTAATGAGTGGACTCAATTGCTTATTAAAGTAAACTACTAAACCGAGAATTGGAATAAGAAACAGCGTACGAAGATTAGCTGTCCAAGTCCAATGCCCACCTGAGCCAGAGATTAGGCTGTTAATTATAAAAGTTGATGACAAAAAAAGGGATGCTCCCACACCCCACACTATTGCTCTTATGGTTTTACTTTGCTCATTCATGATGCAAAGTTAAATAGGCATAGAGCAAACTTTCTGGTACATTTCGGGTAGTTTATGGTTTATATAGCGCGCTGCTTTTTAAATTCTAATGGGGTATAATTGGTGTGTTTTTTAAAAAATCGCCCAAAAAATGCAGGGTCATTAAAGCCCAAATCATAACTTATTTCTTTTACAGAACCAGTAGAAGTTTGAAGTTGAATCTTGCATTCTGTAATTAACCTTTCTTGTAATAGCTCAAAAAGTGTCGATCCGGTAGATTCACGGCAAATTCGGTTAATTTTTTTGATATCCATGTTCAATTGATCTGCATAGAAAGCAGCCAAATGTTCTTGTTTAAAATTTTCTTCTATTAGCGTTTTTAGTTTAAATAGAATCTGCCTGTTTGCCAGACTTATTTGCTCTTTAGGATGTTGGACCATTTGCACCTTATTGGCATGAAGCAACATCAGCGAAACATAGTGCAACATAATATCTACATCTTGCTTTTCAGCGGAGAGTTCGGTTTGGAGCTGTTCTATTATTAAACTAAAAATGGTTTTTAGCTTCTCATCCAAATCTATGTATGGGTAAGGCGTATAAGAATCTAATAAGCCTTGTTCATTTTCATGCTTGTGAAGTTGAAGAAATCTGTTGAGTAGCTCTTCTCCAAACATGATGATCCAGCCATCTCTTTCAAAATGCTCGATTAAGTGCACCTGACCTTTATGGATAAAAAATACCCGATCAGGTTTTAAATCAAATGGTTTGTAATCGATGGTATGTTTGCCTTTGCCATCTTTTACTAAAATCAATTCGTAATGGTCGTGTCGATGTGGGATAATAGAAAGTCTATCAAGGTCTTTGTGCAAACGGGTTATCTGCAAATATTCACCTTTGAGTAGTTCCTGTATAGGAAGTTCGCCTTTCTTTTGAGAATTGATTTTCTTCATTCATTAAATTGCTTTCTGCAAAATTAACTTATTCTAAGTTTTTTGCCTTAACAAATGCTTTTATGGCTGCCTTGGTCAATTTGAATTTTGCATTTTTGTAGAATAATAAATTTGAAGACACAAAAAAAGATTTCTTCTATCTAGAAATTCCTAAGATAATCAGGAGCCAATTGGATAGTAACAGTGTTCTTTTTTAGAAGTGTTTGAATACAATCAGTTAAAAGATTATTATGACTATATCAATAATTGGGACAGGAGCGATAGGTGGATATTACGGTTTAATGTTGGCTAATGCAGGGCACGATGTACATTTTCTTTTGCGTAGCGATTACGAATATGTATTAGTGCATGGACTTCATCTCCAATCAGAAGCACATCAAAATATTTTTATATCTGAGGTAAATGCTTATAAAAATGTGGCGAATATGCCCAAGTCAAACATTATTTTAGTAGCATTAAAATCAACCCAAAATAGTGAAGTACTACCTCGAATTCTGCAAGAAATAGCAGATGAAAAAAGCATTGTAGTACTTTGCCAAAACGGCTTAGGCTTAGAAGCAGACCTTTCTAATAAATTACCGCACTTACAAATAGCAGCAGGAGTCGCATTAATAGCTGCTTATAAAAGCAAAAGTGGTGTTATAGTGCACCAAGCTTATGGTGATCTTGACTTAGCCAGTTACAATGTGACTGATCTTTCTACTTTAGAAGAATTTTCTAAGAATCTTGCTGAAGCTGGTGTTAAGTCTATTGTGCAAGAATTGAATTTAGTGCGATGGAAAAAGCTAATTTGGAATATGGCTTTTAATGGTTTATCTGTGGTATTAAATAAAACTACTACACAGATTTTATCTGAGCCACAAAGTTTTGCGCAAACCAAAGCGATTATGAAGGAGGTGATTCAAGGTGCAAAAGCATGTGGCATTCAGTTACCAGAAGCCGCCGCTGATGTAATGATTAATTTTACTCAAAACATGAGTCCTTATTATCCGAGTATGAAACTAGACTTTGATAATGGCAGGCCATTAGAAATAAAATACATGTACCAGAAACCGATTGCGGCAGCCAGAGAAGCAGGTTTCGAAATGAAGGAAACTGAAAAACTCTATCAAACTTTGTTGAGTCTTGTTTAGGGATTTAATATATACCAATCACTCTAGTAGAATTACCAGAGTGATTGGTTTTTAAGTCAATTATTCATTCACTTTTTGCGCTATTTCCCAATTGTAGTTAATCTTTCTTTTTAAATAATCTTTCAGCGGCTCTAGTCCAATTTCAGTTCTTCGCTGATCTACATACTCTGGATTATTAATGGGAAATGGTTCTAAAATTCTATCTTCATTGTATCGAAATTGCATTCCAAAATCTTGGAGCTTTCCTTCGTTTACAAGAATTCTATCGTGGATTTTCGCATATTCCATGCAACTACCTTCACCATTGAGGCAAGCTTCTTTTATTTGAGCTAGGTAAGCTTTTCTCACAGAATCACTTTCGTGATGGTTAATCACCAGAAGCGGTGCATCTGCTGCCAATTCTCCCACTGCCGAATAAGTTGGCCAACCATTTTCGGCAATCAAAGCTTTCATGTTTTCAAAATTGTCTTTTGTAATTCTACCTCTTAAATCACCTAATGGATAAAACCAATGGGGAATATTTCCATTTTGCATGTAATAGCTTTTAGCCAAATCCATATAGTAATCCAATGCCTGATCTTTCATAATTAATCGCAGCAATTTTTTTGCATACTCAACTTCTTTAAGTGCGCCATTTTTTTCTTGAAATTTCTTAAACTGGGCATTTTCAATTTGTTGCCAACGAGCATCTTCAGATAGAGAATAGAAATTACAATCGGTTAGTGGGAGTAAAGTGTAATTGTCTTTGAGCGCGATATTTAAAAAGTAAAAAGCAGTATCTACCTGATAAATAAGCGCACAGGCAGAGGCTAGTTTGTAGGCATTTTCTTCAATCACTTTGGCTTCTGTGGCAGACATTAAAGCAGTACCAAAAGCATAAGCGGCACTATCAGGTTTACCTTCTTGCAGATATTGGTCGCCACTTTTTTGCGCTGTGCAAATGCTAATTGAAAGTAAAAATATTACGATACTAAGAGTAAACTTCATCTTCTAAAAATTTTAATTGTATTAATAACCAGACTTCAATTGTACAGCAGTAAGCCATGTAAAAAAGATTTTTGAGACGAATTACCAGATTAAGACAAGAAACAACCGATTAAGCAGGTGGCAAAATTTATCAGTAAAGTAAAATGTAGAAACTGCTGCTAAATAGGTTAAATCCACGTCTTTAAATGTTATCTACCGATTGTATTGGAAATTCTCAGGCTGTTGCACTATTTTTCCTTCACTATGCAATTGTTCTTAAGTAAAAAATATCGTTGGCTTAGGCATCTAATTTTCTGGCCTTGTGTGTGGTTGTTTTATATTTATTTCTTCAGTTATAAATCAGATAATACCACTTACATCTTGGTGTTTTCGAGTGTGTTGTTGCCTATTACAGCATTAAGCAGCTCCATTATCACATACTATCTAATACCTAAATTTCTATTAACTAAAAGAATACTTTCGTTTGGGATTTATTTAGTGAGCACTGTGCTCTTTACCACATTTTGTACGCTTTTACTACTCATCCTATCTATTGCCTATATTCCCAATTTGCGTGTAACAGATATACCTCCTATGAGCAGGAACTATGTGTTTATTTTAATCTTGGTTTATCTGTTTGTAATGTGCATTAGCTTTATAAGTATGCTGAAAAATAACTTTATGACAGCAGCTACAAATAACGAATTACAACAACATGTTTTTGAGAGTAAGTTCAAACTAAAAGAGCAAGAGTTAAATTTGTTAAAAAGTCAAATTCATCCGCACTTTCTATTCAATACACTCAATACTATTTATGGTTTTGCACTCAAGCAATCTACAGAAACCCCCGATCAAATATTGAGGTTATCAGACTTGTTAGATTATATTTTGTATCAGGTAAACAAGCCAGGAGTGAGTTTGCGAGAAGAGTTAAAACACCTCAATCAATACATAGATTTAGAAAAAGTAAGGTTTGAAGATACACTTTCAGTAACGATGAAATTAGACATCGAAAATGATGAACAACAGATTGCTCCTCTAATTCTTTTGCCATTTGTAGAAAATGCTTTTAAGCATGGTACCCTCACAGATGGATTACTTTTGGTAGATATAGCTATTAGTAGCACAAGTAACCGATTGCATTTCTACATAAAAAACAGTTGTAATTTTATTTCTTACAATGCTGGAATTGGGCTTAGTAATATTCAAAAGCGACTTGAATTGCTTTATCCAGATCGGCACGACTTAAATATTTCGGTGGAAGAAGATGCTTTTATTGTTAACTTAGAAATCTATTACTAAAGGCTAGTCAATGATGAAGAAGATTAATTGTATGGTGGTAGATGATGAGCCCACTGCCCGAGAGATATTAAAAATGCATATCGAAAAGCTAGATGGATTGGTCTTGGTTGGTACTTGTAAAAATGCGATAGAAGCATTTGAATTGATAAATAGCCAAGCTGTTGATTTGATATTTTTGGATATAAAAATGCCGGGGATAACTGGTATCTCTTTGGCTAAGTCTATTAATAGAAATATAAAGGTGATTTTTACTACCGCTTATCGCGACTATGCTGTAGAAGGTTTCGATTTGCAAGCGGTAGATTATTTGTTAAAGCCGATTTCGTTAGAGCGATTTTTACAGGCAGTACAGAAATTCAAATCTGAGAATAGTCCGGTTTTGATGAATGAACTTCCTAAGCAAAATGAAGGATTTATCTTCGTTCGCAGCAATCGGAAAATGGTGAAGATTACTTTAAGTGAGATTACCCACATCGAAAGTCTAAGTGATTACATTAAAATCTATACCACCGAAAATACTGTTGTTACAAGAGAAAGTATCTCCAATATTGAAGCAAAATTACCAGTTGGCAAGTTTTTGAGAATTCATAGATCATTTATTGTTTCTACAGATTTTATAACAGCTTATACACATGAATATGTAGAGCTGCAAAATAAGTCTTTACCCATCAGCAGGTCTTACAGAGAATTAGTGATTAAATACTTTGAAGGTTTATAGTTTATAAATCGATGCTCAATGTGATCCAACTTTTACAATGGTGTTCCATATCTAGTTACTCCACTTATTCAATCAGGAACTATTCTCTTAAGATATTATTGATATTTTCCGTGTTGCTCTATTTTTCCGAATTAGTTGCTATTCTAAACCCTAAGTCATCTATTTTGAACGAAAATGGATGACTTCTTCTTCGTGTTGTTGCCATCACGCTTCTTTCTTGGTCACACCAGCCACCACCGCGAAATACACGATATGTTCCGTAAACAGTTTCGTCATAGATGTCTGAGCACCATTCCCAAACATTGCCCAACATATCGTAAAGCCCCCATTGATTCGGTTGCTTTTGTCCAACTTCTTGAGTTCGATTATTGGAGTTGTCTTTAAACCAAGCAACTTCATCCAATTCACCATATCTAATGTCTTTAGTTCCTGCTTGGCAAGCATACTGCCATTCAGATTCTGTTGGTAATCGATACCCATTAGCTTGTGAATTCAAAAGCACTTTTTCGGTTACCAAGTCAATGGTATAGCAGTTTTCTTTTCCTAAAGATTTAGAAAGTGCATTACAAAAATTCACAGCATCGATCCAAGAAACTGTTTCTACTGGTAGTTTGTGGCCAATGTATGTCGAGGGATTCTCTTCTGTTACTGCTTTATAGATTTCTTGTGTGATGGGAAATTTGCTGAGTTCAAATGAATCAATAACAACTGACCAAGTTTCTTTTTTTCGATCGTCTCTCATGTTTACAGTTCCAGATGGAATGGTCACAAACAACTCATCAATTACATTTTTATCTACTTTTTTGATTATCGATCCCATGTTGTTTTTCAAATAACCTCCATTTAATCTAATTAATGAGCCTCTCCATTATATCCTTCGGGTTTACCATAAAAGTGAACTATATCGATGTAATCGCTCTTCGA
>PBYL01000219.1 GCA_002729595.1 Thalassovita sp.
CTAATCAAATAATGCACGTAATGAAAAAAACCAGTATTGCACGTTTAGTTCTACTCTCTTTTTTAATCACATTTTTTTCCTGTGACGACGATGACGACACAATAGAACCAGTAACCATTACCATGTCTTTTAATGACATTAGCATCACCATTCCAGAAAGTTTTGATGTGAGCAACCAGCAAATGGTAAAAATCTCTGATTACCTTACTGTTGAAACTTCTAACAATTCCACAGCCGATGTAACTTATTCAATTGTTTCTCAATCTGTACCAGATGCCATTAGAATAGCTGGCGAATACTTGGTTATTAACCAAGACTTTGAATTAGATTACGAAACAAATCCAATCCTTACTGCTGAGATTAAAGCAACAGCAGGTGAGGTTTCGGAAACAGCTACCATCACTATTAACCTAACTGATGAGCACGAGCCAATTTGGACAGTACAAGCTTTTACTGTTTTAATGGACGAAAATCCGACAGAAACAACCATTGACACCATTAGACTCGAAGATTACGATGCTGATTTAGACGGTACTCTTACTTACTCAATAAGTAACCAAAGCCCAGAAGGAGCCCTACAAATTGTAGATGACAGCATTGTTGCAGTAAACGATGCCGCACTTTTCGATTTCGAAACCAATCCAACAATTACTGCAACTATTGAAGTAACAAACGGAAATGGTTATAGCCAATCTGCAGATTTAAGTATCACCTTGAATGATGTAGATGAACCAACTTGGACTATTGCAGATTCTGAATTCACTATAGATGAAAACCCAGAAGATGGAGACGATTTAGGTCTAGTTGAATTAGTTGGATTTGATTATGAAAAAGACTCTCATAATTTTACTGTACAATTGTTAGATGAATCTCCTGCTGGTGCAATTGAACTTGATCCTAACAAAATATTTTTATCTGTAAAAGATCCATCTTTATTCGACTACGAAACCAACCCTACCATTACTGCCAAAATTCAAATTTCTGATGAGAATGGTTACACACAAACTGGTAATATCACGATTACTATAAATGAACCTCAAATACCTTCTTGGACTATTGAAGATTTTGAGTTGACTATAGATGAAAACCCAGAAGATGAAGATGATTTAGGTCAAGTAGGATTTGATTATGCGACCAACCCAAATAACTTTACTGTACAATTGATTGATGAATCTCCTGCAGGTGCAATAGAACTTCATTTTTCAGAGAAAATCTTTCTGACTGTAAAAGATCCTTCTCTCTTCGACTACGAAACCAACCCTACCATTACTGCCAAAATTCAAATTTCTGATGAAAATGGATATACGCAAACTAGTAATATTACTATTACTTTGAATGATGTAGCAGAATCTGGTTGGACACTCGACGATTTTGAAATAACTATAGATGAAAACCCAAGCAAAAGTGATTTGGGCAGATTAACTTTACAAGGATACAATCCTGTAAATGATGGAATGATTACTTATGCACTTTCAAATGCATCTCCTTTAGCAGCTTTACAGCTAGTTAATGAATTTGGAGTAATGTATGTAACTGTGAATGATGCTTCTTATTTCGATTACGAAACCTACCCTGTTATTACGGCGACAGTTACAGCTACTGATGCAAATGGATTATCAAACTCAGCGACTATCACCATTACTTTGAATGATGTACTCGAAGCAGACTGGACGTTAGACGAATCTTTCATAGGTGCAATAGATGAAAATCCTGAATCAGGTGATTTAATAACTCAATTAATGATAGTGGATTACGATGCAAGTGTTGATGGGGCATTGACCTACGAATTGAGCAACTTATCACATCCTAATGCATTAACACTTTCTCCTCATGGCTCCTTGTTTAATCTACTTGTAAATGATGTTTCTATATTTGATTATGAAACAAACCCTACCATTACTGGTACTGTTACAGTTACAGATGGCAATGGAGTATCTAAATCTACAGATTTTACCATTAATGTAAATGATGTATCTGAAAATGTATGGTTTGCTCCAGATATCAATTTTAGTGTAGCTGAAAACCAAGGTCAGAATTCCGTGCTAACTTATATTAGTATCCAGAATTATGATCCATCTACACAAGGTTTTCCAAGTTTTGAATTTTTGTCTCAAAACCCAACTGGAGCGATGACTTTTAGCCCAAATACCGGAGGCGCCATACTTGTAAGCGATCCTACTGCATTCGATTACGAAACAAACCCTATTATTACTGGCGTAGTACTAGTTACAATGGGTAATGGTGAGACGCAAACTTTAAATGTTACAATTAATTTATTAGATCAAAATGATTGATCATTGCAAATAAATTGTGCCTAATCATAAAAAGCCGTCAATCTAGATTGACGGCTTTTCTTATATTCAGTCTTTCTTTATTACTTTAAAAGATTTTAAAAATATTTTTAATAAATGTCCAAAAACCGGATAGCATAAATGTCTTTAGGTAAATCTTAAACTAAATACGATGAAAAAATTTTTATTACTCTTACACGAAGACGTAGAAAAGATGAGCAGTCTTTCACCTAAAGAAATGGAAAGTTTGTTAAATGCGCATATGGCTTGGGCTGGCAAATTAGCCGAGTCTGGACATTTAATATCGGGAGATGGCTTAAACGAAAATGGGGTCTTAATAAGCGGTAAAGATTGCATTATTAAAGACGGCCCTTACCTAGAATCTAAAGAAATGATTGGCGGCTATTACCTTTTACAAGCCACAAACCAAGAAACTGTTGTAGAACTTGCTAAAGAATGTCCTTGCCACCTTTGGGGAGGAACTACCGAAATTAGACCAATTATGGAGATGGAAGATTATGAGTAATCAATCACATCAGATAATTGAATCTAGCTATCGCGCTTACTATGGTAAACTATTCTCCGCACTGTTAAATCAGTTCGGAGTTAGTTATGTCAATGAGATTGAAGATGCTATTCAAAACTCATTTTTAAAATCGCTCAAAA
The DNA here is from genome assembly GCA_002729595.1 of Thalassovita sp. GTDB lineage: Bacteria > Bacteroidota > Bacteroidia > Cytophagales > Flammeovirgaceae > Chondrinema. Next base: position 2,958 of record PBYL01000219.1, read on the forward strand.
GCTGGAAGCCAAACCATTTCCCTGACAACAGGGAAAATTGGCTTTATATAGTTGCTAAAAATGATCTGGTAAACCAAATTAAGCGAAGTACTAAGTCTAGTTCGGCAACAATAAATTCAGAAATAGCAGACAATGCAAAAACGGATGATTTAAGATTGCAAACCATTTTGCTCTTTTCTTCTTCCAAGAAAATATCTACTCAGACAAAAGTAATTTTTATACTGAAAAACATCTTTGGTTTAAATGTTCGAGAAATTGCCGAAAGTACATTGCTCAACCAAGATGCCATTTACAAAAGCATTAAGCGTGCAAAAAAGACTTTACAAACCGAATTTGTAGATACTCAAATTGACTCGATTAATGCTGGCCACAATGAAATTATAATTGTAGAAGAAATTCTCTATGCAGTATTTAACATCGGTTTCGACTCTTTTAATGAAAAAGTAAAATCGATGGTGAATGAAGATTTGTGCCTAGAGGCATTATCTCTCGCTAAGCTACTTTCAGAAAAATACACATCTGATTCCACAAAAAACTTAATGGCGCTGTTCTGCTTTCACATAGCCAGATTGCCTGCTAAAATTGATAATGGAAAACTCATACCTTTTATCAAACAAGACAAAAGCAAGTGGAATCTAGAGTTATTCAATTTGGGATTTCACTTTCTACGAAAACCAGATAAGCTCGATAAATTCTATCTAGAAGCATTAATTATTAGTAAATACATGGGCACAAATACTTATGATACTGCTCACTGGGAAGAAATTATAAAATTGTATGAATTGCTGATTAAATGCTATAACTCCCCCATTGTAAAGTTGAATCTCTGCTATGCGCTACACAAAGCTCATAGAACAAGTGAAGCATTGGCACTTTTAGAAGACTTAAAATATGAACTTCCCGATAATCACATCTATCTTTCTCTGGTGAAAGCTGACATTTTAAAAGAAACAAATACAGAAGAGGCTGAACAAATCTTGCATTCTGTACTCAACAACATGAACCAAAGTATACGCAAAGAATACATCTTAGAAAATGGTTTTATAAAGCTGTAATTACTACAAGTTCATTATCTCCCCTACCAATTTGGGTTAAAAAAGCATTTTTCTTAGCTAACAAAAATATTAAAGTTACATTTAGGACTTAAATAATTAGCGCATTCCTTTTTAATTCTAATTATTAAAATTACATTTAGGACTTAAATATAAGATTATGTCTAAATATTCTATTGGCGAGTTCGAAGAAATTGTATTGCTTACAGTAGCTGTATTGTATGAAAATGCATACGGAATCACGATTAAAAAGGAAATTGAAGACAGATTAGAAAGAAAAGTAAGTGTAGGTGCCATGCGTACTGCACTTAAAAGATTAGAGAAAAAAGGCTTTTTGGAATCTGAGTTTGGAGAAGCAACAGCAATACGTGGTGGAAAAAGAAAAAGGTATTTCAAAGTGACAGTTTATGGAAAGCGAGCGCTGGATTATGTGATGTCGACCAGAAAACAACTTTGGGATGCAATTCCTCCAATGGCCTTTGAATTTAAATAATTATGCAAGATCAGCAACAGAAGATAAATCCACCAAAACTAGCGCTCAAATTTCTCAGATGGTTTTGCTCTTCCGATTTAATTGAAGATGTAGAGGGTGATCTGCTCGAACTTTTTGATGAGCGAAGCTCCATCAGCTATGCTCACGCTAAGAGAAGATTCATTCTTGATGTGATCCTGCTTTTTAGACCCGGAATCATAAAAAATATTTCATATTACTCAACTAGTGCCACCATGTTTCAAAACCATCTAATTACTGCATTACGCCATATTTTCAGGTATAAAGGCTACACCACCATTAACCTACTCGGCTTGGTCGTAGGCTTAGCTTCAAGCATTCTTATTTTAACCTGGGTTCGAGATGAAATAAAAATGGACACCCTCCATGAAAAAGAAGTTTACAAAGTTTGGCGAAACATGTATCAGAGCAATGGTGAGATACAAACTACAGAAGCCATACCGCAACCTTTGGTAGAAGTTCTTAACAATGAGTATCCGCAAATTGATAAGGTGAGCACAATAAGTGCCCAAACCGAAATACTTTTCCGCAATGGAGACGAAACGAGTTTCGAATCTGGTGTCTATGCCTCAGCCGATTTTTTCAATATTTTCAATTTCAATATAATAGCAGGCAATGGTAAGAACCCACTTGATGACATGTATTCGCTGGTACTTTCTAAAAGTATGGCTGAACGTTATTTTGGTGATGTTAAAAGTGCTATTGGCAAAACCTTAATGGTGAATGAGCAAAAGCAGGAATTTGTTGTAACTGCTGTGGTTGAAGATAAGAATACAAACAGTGCTATTAAGTTCGATTGGATGATTCCGGTTGAAGAATATATCTCAAGAAACGACTGGATAGAAAGCTGGGACAACGGTGGTTTTTACATCTATTTTAGTTTGAAAGATGGTGCTGATATTAGTGAGGTAAATGCGCGAATTGAGCAAGAAATAAACAAACACACGAATACCGAAGTAGATGAACGATTGATCACTCAATCAATAAAAGATACTTATCTCTACTCGGAGTTTAAAAATGGTGTACCTGTAAGCGGGCGTATCAGATACATCAAAATACTTTCTGGTATTGCTATTTTTCTTCTTGTAATGGCTTGTATCAAATTTATGAATCTTGCTACTGCCAGATCAAGCAGAAGAGCCAAAGAAGTTGGCGTGAGAAAAGTTTTAGGAGCACAAAAAGAATTGATAAGCCAACAGTTTTTTGTTGAATCTTTCTTACTCACTTTTATCTCTGTAGGCTTAGCTTTGGTGATTGTTAGTTTAGTCCTTCCCTATTTTAATCAGCTCACCAACAAAGAATTAAGCCTTTCTCTGACTGACCCAGAAGTTTTACTTTCTCTTGCAGGAATCACTTTTATAGTTGGCTTTCTCTCTGGTAGTTACCCAGCGATTTTGCTACCCACTTTCGGAATTACAGATTCTTTAAAAGGAATGATAAGAGGTTCTAAGTTTAATCAAACACTTAGAAACACCTTGGTTGTTTTCCAATTTGCGATGGCAATTATGCTTATCATCGGCACCTTCGTGGTTATGTCTCAGATCGATTACATCCTCAATAAAAACTTAGGACTCAAAAAAGACAACTTGCTCTACTTTAACATGTCTGAAGACTATACAGGTAAAGAAGATGCTTATAGAAATAAGTTAATGAAATTCCCGCAGATTAAAGATGTTACTTTTACTTCGGGCAACCCTGTTTCTTATGGTAGATCGACGAGTTCGGCAAGTTGGGAAGGCAAAAGTCCTGATGATATGTTAGAGATTAATGTGATGATTACAGATGCGCACTTTTTCAGTGCGATGGGTACAGAAATGAAAGAAGGAAGAGGCTTTGTAGAAGGCAGACAAACTGATAAAAGTACATTTGTGATTAATGAAGTTGCAGCCAAATTAATTGGCTTTGAAAATCCATTAGATCAGAAGTTATCTGTTTGGGGAATTGATGGAACCATTATCGGTGTGGTAAAAGACTTCCATATGAATAGCCTTTACGAACCGATTAAACCGCTAATTATTAGCAACCTTCCTGAATATACCAATACTGCTTTTATAAGAATTGAAGGTGATTTACAAGAAGCACTTTACCAAATTGAAAAAACCAGTAAAGAGATAAGTCCTTCTTATCCTTTTAGATATAAGTTCTTAGACCAAGAATATGCAGAGTCTTATAGTAATGAAATTATTATCGGAACCATGATTCGCATATTTGCTTTCATTGCTATTTTCATCTCTTGTCTTGGTTTGTTCGGACTATCTTCTTACTCTGCCGATCAGCGATCTAAAGAAATCGGTATCAGAAAAATTAATGGTGCCAACACTTGGGGAATCGTTTATCTGCTGTCTAAAAACTATTCAAAACTGATCATCATCGCTTTTGTATTAGCCAGTCCGATTGCTTATTACTTCGCAAAAGAATGGTTAGAAAATTTCACTTTCCATGTGGATATCAATTACTTTATTTTCTTCGCCGCAGGTATGATCGCTTTTCTAATTGGCGCGCTTACAGTAAGCATTAAATCTTACCAAGCAGCCTCAGTAAACCCAATTAAGACCTTAAAAAGTGAGTGATTTAGAGGTTGAAGATTAAGAAATTAATCAAAAAGGATGTAGATTAAAATTAAAGCCTGCATCCTTTTTTTGTTTCTATTGAATCAATAAACCGAAAATCTAAGGCAAGTTTTTCAACATGAATCGTTTCACATTCTCTCCCATAATGTCTCTGATTTCATCTTCTTGAAAACCTTGTTTGAGAAGCTCTTCTACTAACAAGGGCAATCCTGTGATGTCGAATGGAACCGTCGCACTTCCATCATAATCTGAACCTAAAGCGATACAATCTACACCGGCAATGGATTTGATATGTTTCATCGCATCGACAATTCCTTCTGTTAGCGGTTTGGTAACAGCACCATCAAAAAAGCCAACACCTATCAAACCACCATTGGCAGCTATCTTTTGGATATGCTCATCGGATAAGTTTCGAACATTGTCTAAAGAACCTTTCACTCCAGTATGAGAAACAAGTATTGGTCTATTGGTTACTTCCAGTACATCATCAATCAATGCGGGTGCTGCATGCGCAACATCAATTATCATCTCCAACTCATCCATCCGTTGTATTACTTCTTTCCCAAAACCTGTAAGTCCTGCTTTTGAAATTCCATGGGCAGAACCTCCAAGCTCTGTATCAAAAAAATGGGTTGGAGCCAACATACGTACACCTTCTTTGTAGAGTTTTTCCAAATTTTCCATTTTACCTTCTAGGCAGTGTGCTCCTTCTATGCCTAAAAAACCGCCCATTACTCGCTTGTTCTCTTTCTTTAAAGCAATTAGCCTTTCTAAATCTGCTTTGCTTTTTACCACAATAAACTCATCTTCATAATCAGCAGCAAACTCGTGTAGTTTTCTGCTTTGGTAAACTGCCCTTTCTGAAAGGCTAAACCAATTTGAAATAGGTCTTGCTTGCAAAAAGTTTAACATCGTGATGTTATCAAAAGCATCTGCCGAGTTTTTTGAAAAGTTCTGACCTTTTGGCGATTTGGTTACAATGGTAAATGCTTCTAAAGCCATATTGGCTTCTTGCATTCTCGGAAAATCTACATGCCCAAAAGCATTTTTAACAGTGAGGTCTCTATTCCAAAGCAATGCATCGCAATGTAAATCTGCAATAAAATCGAGCGAGTTATATAGTGCCAAAGCCTTATCTGAGACCTTGTATGGAGGCAGTGTCTTAGTTTCGTTTAAATTTTTATCAAACTCGTTTGGAGCAATAATTACAGTAACAATGTAGGCTAAGATAAGTACCACAAATACGATAGCAAGCCACTTAAATTTTTTCATTAAATATCTAATTCCAATTTAAAAACAGGTGAAAATTTTCTGCGTTGGTCGTATTCTGAAACTTGATGGATTAAACTTATACAAAAAAATTAAGGCTACACAATTATTGTAAATTCTTACAAAAGTGATAGCCTATTCAGGTTTATAGGCAGTAATTAGAAGGACTTTTTATATTCTAACTCTCAATACTTTGTAATGCAAATGGGATGGAAAAAACAATTTAATAAAAAGCTCCCCAATGCTTTAGCAGAAATGACAAAAGGATGAGTTTATTAGAACTCATCTCGGCTTGTAAAAAATCACCAATTGTATCATTACTCCTATTACAATGAGCACAATTATTTCTATTCTAGAAATGGTATTGCTGTTTTTAATCGCTCGGGTAGAATAGACGATTTGTCTCTCACTCTCCTTTACTTGTATCTCTGAAAGTGCATCCAGATCGAACATGATGATACTGTATTGCAAATTTATGTTTTCGAATAAAGTCGAATCTTTAGAAAGTTCACTTTGCTCATTTAAAGATTTTTCTAATACTCGTAGTTCAAACAGATGGTGTTGAAGCGTATTAAAAATATCTGCTTCATCATTGGTGAGCTTTGTTTCGGTATACTTATTAATCAATGTTTGAATTGAATCATTCGTAACTTGATTGATTCTTTTAATTTTAGCTAGGTCTTCTTGGTAAAGCGTAGTTTTCTTTAACTGAATTTGTCGAGCAATTTTATAGAGATAATCTTTTACAACAATCCTATCTGCGTAGACAGTTGCCAGCGATTCTTTAACAATTTTAAAATGATTGTTATCGACCATGTTTGTTGCTAGTATCAGGAAGAATACAAAACCTAATGCCAGAGCAGTTTTAAATTTTTGTTTGAGAATCATATTTTGTTAGTAGTAAGTCTTAATAATTTTGCACCTTCCTGATAGGTATTAAAAAATGTCTGCTATTTAATTTCGCTATTAGCCGTCCATGGTTTGCTATTTTTAGCTGCTGGTCCAAGTAATCTTGGTTTTTCAAGATTCACTGTAACTACTTGCTCTTCTTGCACAGTATTATCTTTCCAAGGCTTATAATTTTTAGCTGCTGGTCCCATTAGTTTGGGTTTAGAAGAAGTTGTTACTGCGATTGATGAAGCAGAATTATCTTTTTTCCAATGCTTGTAGTTTTTCGCGGCAGGTCCTTTTAACCATTTTCTTTCTTTGGTTACTAAAGCTTTAGAACCATCATCAGCACTAGCACTGTTTATTACCTGATCTTTAATGCTGTTGCCACTTTGCCCATAACTTACCAATCCGATTAACAGAAAGGCAAATATCATAATCACGTTTTTCATAAGTAGATATATTATTTATGTGTTGTCTATCTACTATGATTTACGCTTCATTTTTAAGGCAGATACTCTAAGAAAAACGGTAAATTGCTGTGGGAGAATTCACCTAAGATTACCATCCGTAATTATACGGATGGTACATTTATATAAGGTTTAGTTCGGAGGCTTTTCTGATAAGTTCAGCAGAGTTTTTTACGGTTAATTTCTTCATCATGTTTGCTCTGTGTGTCTCTACTGTTCGGGTGCTAATGTATAGCTGATCGGCAATTTCTTTGGTAGTTAATCCATCAGAAATAAGCTTGAGTATCTCAGATTCTTTTGCAGATAACTTTTTCAATTGTGAGCCTTCTAAAGCCATAATGTGTATCATTCGTTCAGAAACCTCTTTATTAAAATATTTCTTCTCTCGGTTCACCGTATAAATCGCATTGATCAATTCATCTTCATCGGTGTTTTTTAGCAGATAGCCATAAGCTCCACTTCGCACACATTTCATTATGTAATTGCCATCGTCGTGCATCGAAATGGCAATAGTTTTTATGTCTGGATATTTCTTGAGTATTTTCAATACTTCGAAACCATCCATCTCTGGCATTGTTAGATCGAGTAGCAAAACATCTGGTAAATTTTCTTTGCTTAATACCTCAAAAAATTCTACGCCATTGCTTACACTTATAATCACTTCAAAATCTTCTTTGCCAGTTAACAAAGCGTTAATTCCATCTCTAAAAAGCTGATGATCGTCTACTATCGCTATCTTTATCATAGTTTATTGGTATTTCAACTTCTACTACGGTTCCTGTATTTTCAGATGTAATATTCAAATATCCATCAAAAATCTCTACTCTTTCTTTTATATTTCTTAAACCTAGTCCAGTTTTAATTTCGATTGTATTAAATCCGCTACCATTATCAGTATAATATAATGAAAACTTATCGTCAAACTCAGTAAGTGATAAAACAATTTTACTTGCTCCAGCATGCTTAAACGTGTTGTTGACTAACTCTTGGCAAATCCTGAAA
>PBYL01000220.1 GCA_002729595.1 Thalassovita sp.
GTAATCCTTCCATTTTAAAATATTTCAGATTTGTCAGGGATTCATTTTTTATTGTGGTTCCAATATCTTTGTCTGCATTAGAGTCTAGCTTAAAAAGTTTATAAGTTTTGTCTTTATTTTCAGACTTTATCTTTAAAGGGATGTAATTGCCAGTAACTAATTTTTCCAAAAATTGGTTTTTGTCAATCGTATCCGACTGTTCGCTTAATCCTACGAAATTTGATGATAATGAAATGTTATCTGTATGATAAGTCCACCATTTCATGAAATCAGAAGTAAGTACACTGATTTTGACATTAGGTTCAAGAGTTTCAACTTTTTCAGTTAGCTGAGTCTTTGTTTTTTCATTGCAAGAAAAAACAAAAGTTGATAGCAGTAAAATCGTGATTAATTGTAGTTTTTTCATTTACTTAAAATTATGCACAACGGTTAATATAAAATGCATTTTTACATAGTGTTGTACCCGTTTTTATTCAAATATTTCTTTCAATTCAGTTATTTCAGACTTTTTAGCTAACCTTGACCCTAAACTAAAAATCTCTTTTTCCCAGGTCTTCCAGTTTTTAGAATTCGGATTATTCAAAGAAATTCTAATTTCAGTGTTTGGAGCAAAAATTAAGTACTCGTAACCAATTCCATCCAAAGTAATCCCTCTATTGGCGTCAAATAGATCGTATGAAGTCAAATCTTTTATTTTATCACTAAAATCCGCAAATCTACTTTCCTTAAAAAACTTATCAATTTCTCCTTCATTGCTAATCGAAATATACCTTGGATTAATTCTTCTGGATTCTTCTTATCTCTAAAATCACTTTCATTGAATTTTAGTGAAAATAGCCAACACCATCCGATAAAAGAACGAGATACATTCACTAACCAGCAGTAGTCAATTTCTTTTTCATTGATTCTCCAATCTTTTTCATCTCGAATTGTCAATTTTCCCGATCTCAAATCAGGAATTCCTAATTCAGAACATAAACGGACAATTACTTTTTGATGAAGCTTTTGCTTATTCAATTCATCTTCTCTTTTGGTTTCTGTTCTGGTCGTCATTTTCGTAAATGAGATACAAGGATTTGTGTAACTCGCACATGCGATATTTCTCTTATGTCAAAGATCCAAATTATCAAGTGGACTCACAATGCCATCTACACCTTTTTAAGTAATATTGTCAATTTCTATCAGGCTAAAAATTACTTCTCCTTTCAAACCACCTCCAACATAAAACTTTCAGGCACTATTACTATCAGTTTATTAAATGCATTTGTTGAGTTTAACATATCTTTTTATGTGTCTTTGTTGATTTTCATAAATACATTTTCAGGGAGGATAAAACTGCTATTTGGTTCTAATTACAAATCCACTATAGATACAAAAGGGTAATATTTACTTGGGAATCACATATATCACTATACATATTTTCACATTCACTTTATACAAGATGCCATTTTTAGGCTATTTTGCTTCTCGATTGTTTGACTAAACTTTATCTTTTTCTTTACAAGAAATTGATTATCAGCTATATAGCTTATATTTATTCAAATCCCTCCGGCTCCACATACAAAATGTATTTCACCTAGTATCACCGTTACCTTCAATACTAATTATAACTCTCCTACTTATTTTTATACCCAAGTCCATTTCTATCTCAATGGTGTTTGACGACTTTTCGATTGAAGTTATACAATCAGTTTTAAACTCAAAATATTGTTCATTGCCTTCAATTCTAGCCACAGTACCTCTTGCTCTTAGACCAAAAGAATTTAGATTAAATCTTATATTAGTATGTTGAGCAAAATCCTTATTATAATTACCTTTAGAATGAGTGATGTAATCGTCAAGCGTTACGCTTTTACCTACTTGAGTACTTAACCATTCAAAGTATGTAATAATTTTTGACTGAAATTCAGAAGTCATTGGAACTGACTCTTTACGTCGTATTTTCAAGAAATCTTTAAGCTCTATCGGATCCCCTTCAAAACACCACTTGCTGTTTCCATTCTTCTCCGTAATTTGCTGCCAGAAATAATTTAAATATCCATCATTAAAACCACCTCCAGTAAATGGATCTAGTTTCACAATAACTTTTGCCTCATATGCCCTAGGTATTCCCTTCAAAAAAACCTCAAATTTATTTATCCATTTCCTCAAATCGTCATCTATCTGTTTTACACTCATAGCGAAAGAGATCATAATTGAACTATACGAGATTTGAACAGGGTTTGCCTCTGAGGAATTTGGTGTCGAAATATGGAAAATATCTTGAGGAAGAAAAGGCCAAGAATCATCATTCAACTTAGGAAGTTTCAAGATTTCCGTTCTCAATAATTCCACTTGCGCATCACTTTGTGGAGATGTGTGTACAGCTATATGCCCTGATATGATACTTTCAAATCCCATTAATTTTGATTGAATATAAGACCACGATATTTTGTATGAATATATAAGGTTTTTCAGTAATATTTAATCTTCAATTAATCAAGTGTTTTTAATATTTTCATTCCCTCATCCCAATTTGTGTAACCCGATGAAACATTGATGTGTCCTGCATTACCAATATTTATAAAATCACTGCCCCAATTATCTGCAAAAAATTTAGCTCTGTCTAACGAAACCCAGATATCGTCTGCACTTGCAACAACAATTGTTTTGAAATTTATTTTGTCAAGTGGAATTGGTGCAAAACCTGTCGCAGGAAAAGTATATTGAGGAGCTTCGAGGTCACTTGGTGCAACAAGTAAAGCCCCTTTAATTTGTCTTTTGTACTTTTTCGCCCAATGAGCAATAGTTGAACAACCCAAGCTGTGCGCTATAAGTACAACAGTTGAAACATCAAACTCTAAAACTTTTTTGTCAATTGATTCTATCCATTCCAAACAAGTTGGTGCGTCCCATTCTTTTTGTTCAATTCTAAAAAAGTTGTCAGCTGAATTTTGAAAATATGTTTGCCAATGTTCTGGCCCTGAATTACCAAGTCCTGGTACAATTAAATAATTCGTCATTATGTTTTACTATTTGTCATTTTAAATTTTAGAGTGCGATCATTTTGCATTGCTAAAATAAAACTGTTTTGTTTAATCATAACAAAAGCGTTCATAAGAAATATACATGTACTGTTGTGATTGATTAGAGGATGGATAGCACATGTACATTGTTGTACTTTTTTTCTCTTTAACTATCAAGCACTAAAAAAAGGTCTAGTAATTAAATGAGAGCTAGGAATTACACTAAAACCAGAAATCATCGCATCATATTACCGATAACGGCTATTATAGATTATTTTTTCGTTGACTGTTTGTTCCCGTTGCCTGATTTCTCTTTCAATAAATATTAGCAGAATACTGATAAGTAAGGAACCGATTATAAAAGAAGTTGGGTCTTTCTGTATTAGTCCAGATGAATAGAAGTAGGTTAAAACAAATATGTTGATTCCAGCAGAAATATATGAGTTATTAAGCCTACTATTAGTTCATACTTTCATTAATGGTAACACAATGAGATACGGTAGAATTGAAAGAAAGAATCCCACAACTGCAAATTGAATTGCTCCTCCTATATTCACATTACTTGCATTTCTAACGTCTGTAATTACAAATCCTAAGACTGCTTCGCCAAAGCGTTGCGATATACAAAAAAATGATGCATTTGTGATCGACTTTAATATTCCACTCATAAATTTTCAGAAGTTGCAGTATCTAATACATAACAACCCCATAAACCGGCAATTACAGACTTTATGATATTAATTTTCGATCTAAAACTAAACATTATTATAGAGCATACTTTTATTTCTTTTACCTGAAAAAAATAAAAAAAGTCCGATTATAAGCCAAACCAAAAATACGCCAGTTGTAGTAATTGAAATGGAAGTAAAGTGAAGGTCTATATTTTGGAAAATAGGAAAACCGAAATGTGTTTTGGGTGATAAAATTTCAATACCATCAAAACTGATAATTGACATCCCTTGCTCGTAAACAAATAGAAAAGGTATGGTAAGTAATAATAGATACTCTTGCTTACGAAAAGCTAAAACAATAACAAAAAGTAGTGTAGCGAATATTAATGTATAGGTGAAATAAATTTTAGTTCTATTGGATGCAAAATCAGGAATATCAAAGTTTGTGTCGGGAGAATAAAACGTACTAGCAATATTTACATCGAGTGGTTCGAACTTTCGTAAAGTCATTTCCCCATTTTTATCAAACACATTGATCGTATAGGAAAATTTTCTATTGTCTTTAAATGCTACCCAATATTTTAAAAGATATTCATTATTTCCTCTAAATGCACTTATCAAACTGGCTTGTCGAAGCTCAGAATTATGTTCTAATCCTCTCCAAATAATTGCGTTTGCACTTAATTTGTCTATGTATTCTTGTGGTACACTTTGGTCAAAATATGCTTGATAAAAATTATTTAAAGGATAGGTATTGATGGATGCTTCAATCGCTTCTTCAGTGAATTGAATTACTTTTTCTGGAACTGCCTCTTTTTTTTGGATACAAGATGGAAATAAAATAGCCAGTATTAGAATTAATCGAAAATTTATCATCGTAAAATTATTTATGTGTTTCCTATAAAATGTTCATGTGGTTAATATGCAGCGCATCATCATAAAAAATAATTCCTACATCACTCCCCTACTAAGTTGAGCTAACTGACCAACTTGCTCTTATTGTTCCTGACCCAATCTAACCAAAAACAGCTAATAAGTCAATTAATTTTTTATTAGCAAAACTCCATTTTTTATGTCCATTACAAAGCTTTGAGGCAAATACTATTGATTAAGTGATTACTGAAGAGGCAACAGCTTTCAATTTAAGTGTAATTATTTCTCATCTTTACCAAAGGATATTTAACATGTTCAATTATTTAAGCATCAAATTCTGCATAGTGAATTATTCTTTTTACTCTGGCCTCATCTGTTTTGTATTCATCTGAATCCACCATGTCTTGAAAGATTTCTTGCATAATGTACAACTCAAGAAAATAATCAAAACTCGGACATTTAGATTCAGCGATTTCTTTAATATTAAGTTCTGCATCAGCATCGGTAAGTGCTAACACAATAGCTTCGGATTTAATCTCAAACTTGCCATCTATTCTTTTAGCAAAAACTTGATATACCAATTCTTCATCTTCTCCGTACTGATTACAATTCAATATTGCCTCTTTCAATGTCATAGTATTCCCATTTGGTCAACCTATTTTATACGTACAATCATCAAAATAAAACTTGCTATAAATAAGCAGTTTTACTTTAGTTCTTTAAATTCTTTAAAGAAATGAATAAGCTCTTCCCGATTATCTCGTACTGCATCATTGTACAAATATTTAAAGTTAATTATCGGTTTGTTACTGTTATTAATAAATTCTATTAGTTCTAAATCTTTTCCAGCTTTGTACACATTTGATGGGTATCTAAGATTCGCATCAATCTGCCAAGGTTTTAATGTTCCATACTTTGGGTTTGGTTTATAAAAAATCGGTAGTTCATTACTTATTCTTGCATGCATTAAATTTCTGGCAGTTTCATTAGAAGGGAGACCTAATTCTTGAGCAAGGTTGTATCCATTCGTACCATCACTTGTTCCATGATCAATACATTGATCTCTGATTAATTCAATTGATAAACCATGTTCTTGATCCAACAAATCGACATTAAAATAAAGGCAATAGTAAGCTTGATTATCTTTTGATAAACTATATACTGAGACAGAGTACAGACGGAAATATTTTTGAAAATCAGCAAAACTATAAACCGTTGGATATGATTCTGGATATTCATCTTCTAAGAAAATATTCTTTTTATAGTATGGATAAATAACCTCATTTAAGTATTTAATGATTGAATGAATTATCACTGTCTGATTTTTAGGGTTTAACAGAAAACTTATGGTAGAAAGCTGTTCAGGTTTTGGATCGGGATCTAAGTCTCCGTACTCATCTGCAATAACTAAAGTAATTTTATTACCAATTCTTTTGACCAAATTAATACCTTCACTTGTATATTCTTTGGCATAATAAGCATCAAATAACTCTAGAGTCAATTTGGTCTCCCAATTTCCATTAAAAATGAATTCTTCCATATTATAAGTAAAATTAACAGTTAGAATTTGTAATAACTTTTCGAGTTGGCAGCGGCTGAAACATTCATAAACCACTAAACACCTTATTTACGATATATCAATACTTGCAAATTTTACAATTGTATCGCTCTAAAGGCTTTTGCTTTCTCAACAATTTCCTCTGATGTAGATTCGTCAGTTAAACCTTCACTCTCTGGGTAAAATATTAAATCACTTATTCTAGGATGAGGAAGATTTCTATCCAACAACTCAAGATAAAAAGTCGTGTTTTCATCGCCATTTCGAATTCTATTAACGATCTCTATCAGTTCTTCCTTGGTTATATCTTCAATTTTTTCTGGCAGTGGTTGTGAAGCTTCTCTAGCAAAATCCTCTATGCTCTGTGAACTCCAATAGGTTTGGAAATATTCTCGATCATAATTTCTTTGAGTTATTTTATTGAATCTTACAATTAAATTTTCAGTCGACTTTCCAGAATCAATATTGTTTTCAATTTCCTTGATCAGACCGAGGATTCTTAAAATTCGATCTTCTGTTGCTGTTGGTAAAAGTTTTTCCCTTAAATGCATACTTCATTTTGTTTCAAAAGCCTCAATATTTGTAAGAATGTATTCCTTTAAATATTCATCCATTGATTTGGACATGTCGTTTTCATAGTAAGACTTATCGAATTTATCATAGTCACCTTTTACATGTTCAAACTCTTTCGTTGCAAGTGTACAAATTTTCTTAAAAGCATTTGCTATTTCATTTCTGTCTATTGTTTCTAGGGCATTAATAATTTCTGCATCATATTGATTCCCATAATTACTGAAGAACTGGTAAATACCTCCATTAAGAACTTGCATATCTAAAACTGAAACATAGTATAAGGTTCTTTCTTCAATTGATTTTTTATCTAATTGTGATTTTAAATCATTATTACCTTTTGTAAAGGTTAAGGCAATATTCGTAAAAGCTCGATTTGTTAATTCATATGCTTTTAGACTATCCGCAATTTCTTTATTTATGGGTTCTATTTTATACATCAGTTAGTTTAAAAAAAGTATTTAAAGTAAATAGTAAAACTTATGTTGAAATTATTAACCTTTCTTTCTTAGTCATTTTGCATAGTATCTGTATATATAATAAGTAGCACCACTGATGTTTAGACATTTATCTTTGGGTTAACTACTTTTTATGGACTTTTCTACTTTACTTATACTATTATCTAACCATTGAATGTAGAAATCACTAAAGCTCTTATTTGTAGCGCTTAGCTGGGCATCATTTCCAAAATGAACCACTTCTCCATAATCTTCTCCATTAACTATAAGTACACTTATATGGCCACATCCTTCTTCAAAGAGAGGTATGTAACCTGTGAACTCATTGTGATTAGTTTCAATATATACGTCTTTGTAGTTTTCTTGAGGATTAATTAATTCATATCTTGAATACATTTTCAAGCTAAGATTTGATAAATCAATTTGATGCACATCACATATTTTATATAAAAATCGTGTATGTGCACGACTCAAAACCTCATCATCTAGGTATTTAATTAATTCCTGTTTCTTTGTTGCTAAAAGAATTTTTTTATCAGCTTCCCAGCTTTCAGGAAATCGACCATCTTCATAGAGGTTGTAGTAATGACTTAAGTCCAAACCTAACTCTTCAGACTTTAAAAAAAGATCGAGTGTGCTTACTTTGCTCAAACTTTCACTAAAGTGATCTTTTAATCTTTCTGAATAATGCTTAAGTAGTAATTTTCGATCTTCTTCCCACTCCTTCGAAACATAATACTTAAGAATTTTGTCTACCCCTTTAAATGGTGTTTCTACCCGATAAGCATCTTCAACATCGAAACCTAACATTCTATATCCATAACCTGCTCCACCATCTCCTATTTTCGTTATGAATTCTTTATAATCTTCTGGGAGTGCAAAGTTATAGAGCTGTTCAATTTGAGAAACAGTCTTAACGGCTGTGGGAGGCTTCAGTTGATATTTATGTGATTTGGCTCCAAACACATCTAATGATTTATCTATAGATTTTAAATAATTTAATTTTTCGATTATCTCAGAGAGTTTATTCATTTTTCTTAATTGTTCAAAACGCCTTGACGTAGCAGTTGTAAGCCACTAACATTTGCTCTCGTTTATTATTAATTTTTGTTCTTTTTCGTCACCAAAATCCTGAACGATTATTTGTATCCCACCTTCTATATTAATCTCAAGTTCGGCAACTAAACCATCATCACAAATGTAATCCATATAAATTCTTTCTATTCGTTTATTGAGTAGATTATAATTCGCTGAAATATCGCAGACTTTATACAAATCATCCTCGGCAAAGTCTTCAACTATTTGCTCATTCATTTCTGTAAGTGAGAACTCTGTCCAATGTAAAACCCAAGCATCAATAAAAAATCTTCTGCATTTTTCTTTAGATGTTTTTAACCAGAATATAGTTGGAGTAAACAGGTTTCCATCTGTCTTATTACCAACTACTTTTAGAAAGACAATTGATTCTCCAATTAAGTCATTTATCGAACCTTTGAAATGATCTAGTTGAAAGTCCAGCATTTTAATAATGGTTAGTACAAAAATTAAATTGCATTGTTTTATAAAGCAATAAATTCTTCTCTACTATAAACAGAAGTATAGTTTTTTATGACTTGTTAAGAGCATTTTCAATCCACAAAGCCAAAAAATTGTGAACTAATCGTGTCTCTGCCGATTAAATACACCGACATTATTGCCCCTTGATGTTTAGGATAGCAGTGTTTGTATGTTAAGCATGAATCAATTTTTACTTCATTCTTAAATAGTTGAAACTTCTTCTGACGAATTAACGCGTCAGCAATTTCAACAAATGCTATCCCGTCAGTCAAGCTCAATGTATCTGAACTATTATGCATAGTTCGCCATCCATCAAGCTTTTTAAAAGTAACTGAACTATATTCTATCAATTCATCAAGTTCAGTTTTAGTCTGGACGTTATAATCTATAGTTTTTAAATATTCCAGCTTTGCCTTAAATGCACTTTTGTCAAAATCTATCCTGTAGTCCTTATTAATTTGATACTTAACGAATTCATCAATCTTATCTGAAGGACATGATTTGATATCATAGCTTTTTCCTACTCTAAAAAATTCATTGTTTGTCGAGCAGGACAGGAGAAGAATAAATAGTATGAAATTAAATTTCATTTAGAATCTGATTTCAAGAGTTTTCAGTTATTTATTCATACGTAATCTAACTAAACTCCATAGATTTAACCTTTCAAATATGCATAAAAGTAGCCTCTCAAACAGCCATTTGCAAATTACTTAATAGGTCTAGCTTAGTATCTGTTACCAACGTTTAAAGATGTACTACCTCATTTCCTAAGTTGCCTTTGTAAGCTTCCCGAATTTAGGACAGTGGTTTAGTAGACTTTTCTAAAGATAAATATTCTTCATTATTAGTAATAAAGTTTTTCAAATATTGCCTTGGGCTTATTCTACCAAGTGCATCATGAGGTCTGAATTTGTTGTAATCTTCTATCCATTCTGCAGTGATTTTTCTTGCCTCGTCAAGCGAAGAGAATATATATGCATCAAGTATATCTTGTCTATAACTTCTGTTAAATCTTTCAATAAAAGCATTTTGTGTAGGTTTTCCAGGTTGAATATGATGTAGTTGTATTCCGTTAAGCTTCGCCCATTCATTGATCAGCTTAGAAATGAACTCAGGTCCATTATCCATTCTCATCACCATTGGCTTACCAAATCTTTTGATAAGATGGTCTAGTATATAGACCACTCTTTTACTTTTGATAGAGGTATCCAACTCTATATGTAACACTTCTCTATTAAAGTCATCCATAACAGTGAATGCTTTTAGCTTTCTGCCGTTTTCCAAAGCATCATGTAAAAAATCCATAGACCAAGTATGACAAGGTCTCTTAGGTATAGTAAGTGCTTCTTTTAGTCTATTGGGTAAGCGTTTTTTGACCTTTTTCCGCATATTAAACCTTAACTGGCAGTAAATTCTATAGACTTGTTTATGGTTCCATTTCTTCCCTTCATTGCGTAAACGAGCAAATAATTTCCAGAACCCTTCTGTAGGGTATTTTTCTACTTTCCCCTTTAGTGCACTAATTAACTCGGTATCATCTTTTTTTGAATCATAATAATATACAGACCTATTTAATCCAAGTATTTTACACGCCCTATAAATACTAGATTCTCCTGTCTTATTAAGTTCTATCACAATAACTTTTTTTTGATGAACTTTTAAAGCTTTTTTTTAATAATTTCTTGTGCAAGTTTTAAGTCCAAGGCAAGTTCGCTATACATCTCTTTAAGTCTACGGTTTTCTTCTTCAAGATCTTTCAAGCGTTTTAAATCTGAAGCCTCCATGCCATTAAATCGTTGACGCCATTTGTAAAAAGCTGCACGACTAACCCCATATTCTCGAGATATTTCTTCAACTGATTTACCATTCTCATATTCTTTGAGAATTTTAGCAATTTGTTCCGGTGTGAATCTTTTCTTTTTCATAGGTACAGTTATAAAATTAATAAAATAACTGTCTACTTTTATACTGTCTGGATTTTAGGGAAGCTTACA
>PBYL01000221.1 GCA_002729595.1 Thalassovita sp.
AAGGCCTGATCAAAGTATTTGTACTTATTTTTCTCATAATTGAAAATATGAAAAAGTTGCAAACCCTGATGTCCTAAGAAAGTGTATTCGTGAAATAGTCTTGCTTGATCTTTTCTTTGCGTACTTTGTACATCAGAAAGGCGGTTTTCTAATTCACCAGTTCCTAATCCAAAAAGCTCGTCTAGAGATTCATAAGTGGTTTCTTCACCTTCAGCCAATGCTCTTGGCGGATTGTCTAAAAGCAAACTGTCTTCGCTACTCAATTGTAAACCACCTGTTTCTTCCATCACATGCTTCATACTTTGCATAAAGAATAGCATGCGATATCTTTTGTTATCCGACTCGTATCTGGTTTTAAAGATATAATCTTCGTGAGAAACCTGCCTGTCGTTTGAGTTAGCACTTTCTGAACCAATTAAAACTCTAGCATTGAGACGGTAAATTCTTAAACCTACATTCCAGTTTGGTTTTATATTTTGAGAGTGGTGTACATCTATAATTGACCTACCTTCTGCACCTTGTACGTAATACCAACTGGTAAATGGAGATTTGGTATCTAAATATTGGATTTTGTCTGCGGTATGTAGATAAGGTTTTAAATCATTTATACCCAGTCTGTCTCCAATTTCGTCTGGTGTGTCGAAATAGATAGATTTAATGGCAGTACCCAAGTTGCCTAAATCTTGATATTCGTATTGATTTTTATCTACAAAATTGTATCGATGTAGATTGTGTAGGGTAGTATCTAGATAATGTTCGTCCCTACGGTTAAACAACCAATCTACCTCATAGATATAGCCTGAAGTTCTGGTAGAATAGATGTCTTCTGGAACGGGCTCAAGAATTAACTGGCCTTTATCGTCTTTTTTAGCACCTAAACTATCACTTTTGGGAAGAGCCCCAAAATCGGCATCACTCAGATTATTGTCATTCTGACTTGGCAGTACCTGCGCTGATATTTCTGAGAACAGAAAAACAGAAAAAATACAGCAAATAAAAAAATGCTTTTTCAAATTTGGAATATTGAGCATTACAGATGAATAAACCTTTCCAGAATCTTCAGATCTAACTCACAAGTTTATTGAACTGAAAATCTTTCTTCAAACTAAACACGAAATTAACGAGTATCATGCAAAAAGAAAGTATTTAAGAATTTTTAAGAGTGGATAATATTATTTTAACCACTCGTACATGTCATAATGTTCTTTGGTCATGCCTATTGCATTGTAGACCTTTTGCGCTTTCTCGTTCGTTTTTTCTACGTATAATCTTATGCCTTTATAAGATTCGTTTTCGTCAACAAATTTTTGGAGCTTATCATACATTTGTCTAAAAATGCCTTTTCCTCTATGCGCTTGTACTACAAACAAAGAGTGAATCCATAAAACTTCTCCATTTCTCCAATCGCTCCATTCGTACAAAACTAATAGAGAAGCGATAATCACACCTTCACTTTCTGCTATAAGATAGTAACCTCTAGCCGGCTCGTCTAAAATTTTATTAACTCCTTTAATTACAGTATCTAAATCTAATGCAAGGTCTTCTGTTTCTCTCGCCATTGTTACTTGGAAAGCAGCAATCGTCTCTGCATCAGCTTTTATTCCCTTTCTTATATCAATCATTATTCAAAAATTTTGAACAAATCTAAAAAGATAATCTTTAAACAAATAATGGGTTCTTTATTAAGAAAAAATTGGATTTAATCTACTAATACATTTTTTTTAAACGATAGGGTAAAATTTACCTGAATTAGCATGAATAGAGTTTTAGGATTTTTGCTGTTTGGAGTCGTGCTTTTGCAATACAGTTGTAGTAAAATACAGCGTATAAGAGATGAACAGTCAACCAGCAAAAAAGAAAAAATTACAGTAAACCAGTCACAGTCATTGGCTACAGCTTATTCAAGAGAATCGCAGCAGCAAAATCAGATGGAGAATTTGTTGTTGGTCGACCCTATAAAACCTACCGAAGAAACAGATTTTTTTGAAGACCTACCAGATAAAGTTACCGTACCAGAAGACATGATTTTTATTCCCGGTGGTAAGTATCTAGAAAAAGATGGCAATGTAGAAGGGAATAGAAAGATTAAAGGTTTTTTGATTGATAAAAAGCCGATATCGTATCAAGAATACAAAGATTTTGCGGAGGCTGCCAAATCCAATGAAATTCAGCTTGAGAAAGTAAAGTTTATACCTTCAGATGATAAAAAGAATACAGAATCTGCTGTTGTATTGCTTTCTTGGTTTGAGGCAAATGCTTACTGTAACTCACTAGGAAAGCGCTTGCCAGATGCTTACGAGTGGAAACATGCTGTAATGGCTGCACAAAGAGATGTTTCTCTCAAAGATTATAAAACTCCGCAAATTTGGGAGTGGACAAATAATTGGAAAATGAGGGAAGGGGATGATGTTTACACTTTTGTACCTGATGCCTACAGTAAAAAAGTAATTTTAAGCTCTCATGCAACTGAAAAAAGCAATAAGATGATTTGGGAAATTTCTTCTGCTGAGCCTGAAGAAAAAAAGGAAAATCTGGGATGTCGATGTGTTCAGGAGATTTTTGTGAAGCCCTAAACAAATCGACCTATTTAATTCTCCCAGTTTGTATTATTGATCTAATGAAATTCTCAAGAATTCTCCACTAGAAAAAGTTACAATATCTTGTGCGCCTTGAGAGCAAACAGTACCACCAAAAGTGCCACTAATATATCCTTCTTCAGTATTGTACTCCTCAATAAAAATGCTGCCGTCTATGGTGGTACAACCAAAAGAAGAGTGAGTTTCTATACCTGTCGCATTACCTTCTTCACGATAACCCAAAAAATCTCCATTAGCCAGTGAGGTAATTTCTTGTGTTCGACTTTGTATTTCATCTGGAAAACCTTGAATACCTATAATTACCGCTTCGTTGAGCTCTGCTGTAGCAACAATCGCAATTTCTACCTCGCCATTGCTATTTTGTGATGATGTTACAGTAAATTGAAAAGCTTCCCATTCATAACCATTTATGTATACATGCATATAGTTTTCGGTTGGGTATTCATCAGAATCGCAACTGAAAAGCAGTAGGAAAAAGCTACAAGCTAAAATAGTGGTGAAGTTGTTTTTGAGCTGGTTCATTTTAAAAAATTCCATCAGATGATGTTTTGTGAAAAATCAATTTGTAAACATAGATTATTTAGTAAAAAATCAAATAAGTTTTTTGTACTGTATCATTTTGTATCGCCAGCAAACAGCAGTTGTAACGTTTCCGATACACTTAAATCTATAGTCGTATTGTAACTATTTGATAAACAGTAATTTAAATACTGGCATCCGGCTTGAAATAAAAAATGCAAAATCGAACATTATGTTTAAGAATATTTTAAAAGTAGCCTTTAGAAGTTTAATAAGACAGAAGTTTTACAGCCTAATTAATATTACAGGTTTGGCTGTAGGTTTAGCATCTTGTCTGTTTATCTTAATATATATTTCGTCTGAACTTAACTTTGATAAACATAATAGAAGTTATGAGCAAATTTATCGATTAAACCAGACAAACATCTGGTCAGAGGAAAATGTAAGGTTAACTGCAGGAGGCCCACCGGTAGCCGCTTTATTAAAAGAAAATTATCCAGAAGTAGAGGAGAGTGCCAGAGTGTATCAGCCAGGTAGTTATTTTATAACTTATGAGCAGCCCGGCCAACAGTCTATGGCTTTTGAAGAAAAAAGGTTGGCTGGTGTAGATACTTCTTTTATTACCATGTTCGATTTTGAATGGTTAGCGGGTTCACCTCAAAATGCACTCGACGAACAAAACTCAGTAGTTATTACAAGAAGTACAGCAAATAGATATTTCGGCGAGACATCAAACTTTAATGAGTCTGTTGTGGGCAAGATGCTCAAAATAGACAATGGGAATACCATGCAAAATGTGGTAGTTAAAGGTGTGATAGAAGATATGCCTTTTGCTTCTCATTTTCACTTCGATTTTATGTTTTCCATCTACACTTTTAAAGAGTTGAAAAGGATGGAGTGGAGCTGGATTTGGAGCCAATGTGTTACTTATGTAAAACTGAAAGAAGGAACAGATGTAGCTGCACTAGAAACTAAAATGGCAGATTTGCCTAAAAAATACGCTAGCAACACCATAGAAAGAGTCTTGGAGATTAGTTACGAAGAGTTTGAGAAAAAGGGAAAACCTTGGGAGCTGTTTTTATTACCACTAAAAGATATTCATTTAAGATCAGAAGGAATTACCAATCCATATCCACTAGACCCAGTGGGCAGCATAGATAACTTATATGTGTTTGGTTTAGCGGCAATTTTCATCATTCTACTTGCTTGCATCAACTTTATGAACTTAGCAACTGCAAGAGCTGCGGGTAGAGCAAGAGAAATTGGCGTAAGAAAAACCTTGGGCTCTAACAGAGAATCTTTAATCTGGCAATTCTTGTTCGAATCGATGATTATTAGTGCATTTGCAGCGCTTTTATCATTAGGAATATGCGAATTATTAAGACCATATTTTAATGAATTAACCGATAATACATTCCATAAACCAATCTCAGAGTACTCAGAAATAATTTACTTTTTGCCAATTGCTACCATAGTTACAGGTTTGCTAGCAGGTATTTATCCGGCATTTTATCTCACTCGTTTCCAACCAGTGCAAGTTTTAAAAGGAAGGTTACCGGGTGCAAAAGGTGGTGAAAAGCGTTTCAGAAGCTTTTTGGTAAGTATTCAGTTTGCGGTTTCAACCTTTATGGTGATCTCGACAGCTTTGGTACTTTCTCAAGTAAAGTTTATGAGTAACAAAGATCTTGGTTACGACAAAGAAAACCTTTTAAGCATTAGGCACATCGAAATGTTGGGAGATAATGGTTCTTCAGAAACTGCTGGGAGTAATGCTGATAAAATGAACAGGCAAAGGGCTTTAAAAGAGACTGTATCACAAATTCCGGGAGTAAAGGTGGCTAGCCAGAGTAATGGAATTATGCCTCATATTTATTTCCATGACTATTTTAAATCGAATGCCACTGGTAAAAAATTTAGCTTAAACCATATTATTACTGATGTCGATTTCTTAAATCTTATCGATGTAGAATTGCTTTATGGGAGAGACTTTAACAGAGAAAATACTTCTGATTTAGATAAGGTAATTCTGAATGAAGCTGCAGTAGAGCAATTGGGTTATACTAAAGGTAATTACGAAAAGGCTTTAGGTGAATTTATCTCGTATCCATATCCATCGGCACCAACCTTTGAGGTAATAGGTATTATGAAAGATGCGAAGCTAGAAGGTGGCTACAATGAAAGTCAAATAGGCCCGATAGCAGTGTTCTTACAAAGTGAAAATATTCATGATTATACAAAAGAGACTTTCCTTACAGTAAAAGTTGAAAAGAACACTGATCTGCTTGATTTGATCGGCAACATCGAACAGGCTTGGGCTAAACAATCTGGTGGCTTACCTTTTCAATACTTCTTTGTAGACGACCGTTTTGATGCACTTTTCAAAACCGAAGTAAAGCTAGGCAAAGTATTAGGTGTATTTACCTTTATAGCTGTGCTTATCGCAGTTTTAGGTCTGCTTGGTTTGGTGTCTTACATCTCAGAAAAGAAAACAAAAGAGATAGGAATAAGAAAAGTTTTGGGAGCCTCACCTATAGAAATCTTATTACTACTCTCTAAAGAATTTACATTCTTACTTATTGCAGGCTTCTTAATCGCAGCTCCACTAAGTTATTACTTCATTTCGAGTTGGTTAGCTAATTATGCAGATAGAGTGAGTATTTCGCCACTCGTATTTATTCTGGCTTTGGTAGGAGGTTTATTACTCGCATGGATCACCATCTCGCTACAAGCTTTAAAAGCCATTCATTTAAAAGCAGTAGACGCAATTAGAACCGAATAGAGAAGAATTACAAAATATTAGATATGCTGGAACTTCTATTTAAAACATCTTTCAGAAACTTGCTAAAAAACAAGTTGCTCACCATCATCAATGTGTTGGGTTTGTCCGTGGGTATCACTTGTGTTTTGGTTGTTTACTTAATCATCAGTCACGAAAACAGCTATGATAAATTCCAATCTAACTATGAGAATATTTTTCATATATATACAGAATATAAGTCTGGAAAAAGTACAGGCTATAATGCAGGAATTCCACCTGCTTTACCTTTAAAATTGAAGGAGGAAGTACCAGAAATAGAGATTTTAAGCAGTATTTATTATGGGGGAGGAATTTTAAAAGCTTTAGATGATAATAAAGATGTTATTAAATCGGAAGGTTTGCACTTTTATACTGTTGGAATAGATTCTAATTATTTTAATTTATTCGATTGGGAGTGGATTTCTGGCTCACCTATCAAAAGCTTTATTAATAAAGAGTCTGTTGTTATAACAGAAAAGACAGCACAAAAGCTATTTGGAAGCCTAGATGTATTAGGTAAAGAGGTAAATGTAAATGATGAATATTTTGTAACAGTAACAGGTATTCTTAAGAACTCTCCATACCCCAGTAACTTTGGGTTTGATGCATTTTTCCCAATAGCACTCATCCAACCTGATCATATAAATGAAACTAATTGGACTGGTGTTTCAAGTGGTTACCAGAGCTATTTTTTATTAAATAGATCAGATGAAAAGTTACAGGAAGAAGCAAATCTTATTGAAGAAAAAATTAATAAACTATATGCAAAAAATGGAAGTGATTCTTGGAAGATTAAAATAAGACCATTGTCATCCATTCACTTTGATCCCAATATGCATTCTTATATCGGTACTTTGCCAAATCCACAAATATTATGGTATTTGTTTTGGATTGCACTGGTAATCATTATTTCTGCTTGTATCAATTACATCAATTTATCAACTGCTTTTTCAATTTTGAGATCATCTGAAATTGGTATTAGAAAAGTATTAGGTAGTAGCAGAAAGTTATTGATCATGCAGTTTATGGGAGAAACATTAGTAATGATATGTATTGCTACTATACTTTCTTTTTGTTTTACTGAATTGTTTTTAATTCATATTGATGTATTTTCATTTTGGAAATTTGATTCAAGTTTGTTTAGTAATGCATTAATTTATAATCGCATTATATATTTATTTATCCCATCTCTAATCTTAATAATTACTATACTTTCGGGCTTTTATCCGGCATTTATGGCTTCGGGTTATCATCCGATAAAAGCATTAAAAGATAAGCTTGATATTAAAAATAGTAGTGGTTACTCGCTTCGTAGGTCTTTAGTATTTCTTCAGTTTTGTTTATGTCAGGTATTTATTCTAGGTACATTGGTAATCATGTATCAATTAGATTTTATGCAAAACTCTGATATGGGTTTTGATAAAGACCATATACTTACTATTGACTTGCCAGATAGCAAAAAGAAAGAGGTGCTTACTAATGAGTGGAATAATATAGAAGGAATTAAAAGTATAAGCTTATCAAATTCATCGCCTATTTCTAGCGGCTGGACAGCAATAGATACATCTGTAGAAACAGATAGCAGCATTACAACTTCTCGAATTATAGATCTAAAAGTGGATAGTGTTTATTTCGATTTGTAC
The DNA here is from genome assembly GCA_002729595.1 of Thalassovita sp. GTDB lineage: Bacteria > Bacteroidota > Bacteroidia > Cytophagales > Flammeovirgaceae > Chondrinema. Next base: position 7,557 of record PBYL01000221.1, read on the forward strand.
CGGATGAATTTTGTAGCTGGTGCTAATTATAAAGAGCGAGATTCTACAGAAGCAGTTATAGTGAATCAGCAATTTTTAAGTCGTTTTGGATTTAAAAATCCCGCTGAGGCAATAGGGAAAAAAGTAATAACTAACAAGGGAGAAAAATTTAGAATAATTTCTGGAGTAGTAGAAGACTTTCATCTACAATCTTTCCACAGCCAAATTCCGGCAATAATGATGAGCCAAGATCAAGAGTCTTATTATGTTCTAAATGCTAAAATAAGCCCTGTAAACAGAGCAGAAACTTTGGCTGCGATGCATTCTGTCTGGAAAAGCTTATTCCCAGAAACTGAGTTTAAATATGATTTCCTAGAAGATCGCATATATAGAATGTATAAGTCTGAAGAGCAAGTTTTAAGATTGTTTAATTTATTCTCTGGTATAGCCATTTTTATAAACTGCCTTGGTTTGTTTGGTTTAGTTTCTTTTATGAGCTTAAGAAAAACCAAAGAGATCGGAATAAGAAAAGTTTTTGGAGCAAGCATAAGCCAAATTGTAATGCTCTTTTCAAAAGAATTTTTATTACTAGTAATATCAGCATTAGTAGTTGCTGGCCCTATAGGTTATTATTTTATGAATATTTGGTTAGAAGACTATGCTTATAAAATAGATATAGGCTGGACTTACTTTGCACTCACTTTATGTATTGCGCTATTGATCACTTTACTATCTGTAAGCTATCAATCTATTAAATCTGCTTTAAGAAACCCTGCCGAAGCACTACGATCAGAATAAAAAAACTTTAACGTAATTATTTAAATTCTTACCATATGCTGGAACTTCTGTTCAAAACTTCATTCAGAAACCTACTGAAAAACAAGATGCTCACCATCATCAATGTGTTGGGGCTTTCAGTGGGTATCACCTGTGCATTAGTCATTTACTTGATTATCAGACACGAAAACAGTTATGATAAATTCCATTCAAAACTAGATAACATTTACCATCTCTACACAGAGATGCATTTCGGGGAGCACCAGAGTTATAACCAAGGTGTGCCGTATCCTGTACACGAAACCATTGAAGCAGAGGTGCCAGAAATTAAAGTTCTTGGCGAGTTACTAACAGAGGGAGATGTTGATGTGCGTCTCACAGATGCTACTGAAGGAAAAGAAAATAATAAAATTGAGATCGAAAATTTGGCAGGAGTCGATACCAATTACTTTAAAATTTTCGATTGGGAATGGATTGCTGGTAGTCCGGAAAAATCTCTGTCGAATAAAGAATCAATCATTTTAACAGAGAAATCTGCGATACAGATTTTTGGAAATTTGGATGTGGTTGGTAAAGAGCTTAAAATGGAAAATGAGAAGCTTGTAACTGTAACAGGTTTGCTTAAAACTCCACCAGCACCGAGTAATTTTGAGTTTTCTGCATTTGTTCCCATCGATTTGGTTAACGATAGAGTTTCTGGTTCTAAGTATTGGACAAGCGTAACGAGTAACTATCAAAACTATATACTGGTAGAAGGTGAAGGCGAGGTGCTACAAGCAAACGTAGAAAAGCTAGAAAAGAAAATTTACGATCTGTACAAGAGTAAAAATCCAGATAAAGATTCTGAGTGGGAGTTAAAAATGCAGCCTATGCAAGATATGCATTTCGATCAAGAGATGTATGCTAATACTGGTCGTAATGCCAATGCCGATGTACTTTGGTATTTATTTGCGATAGCTGTAGTTCTAATACTTTCAGCTTGTATCAACTACATTAATTTATCTACCGCATTTGCCACATTAAGATCATCTGAAATAGGAGTAAGGAAGGTTTTAGGTAGTAGCAAGAGGTTATTAGTGTTTCAGTTTTTAAGTGAAACTATGATACTAATAAGCATGGCAGTGGCTATTTCTTTTTGCTTAACAGAATTGCTATTAATGAATATGCACTTCTTTATCGACTGGGGCGAAAAGGAAAACTTATTTAGAGAAGCACTACAAAATGACTTTTTAATTTATCTATTTATACCGAGCTTAATGCTGTTTTTAACTGTGTTTTCTGGCTTTTACCCAGCTTTATTGGCATCTTCTTTCAATCCAATTGATGCTATTAAAAACAAGATTAACCTAAAAAGCAGCAGAGGTTTTTCAATGCGTAGAGTTTTGGTGTTGGTACAGTTTAGTCTTTGCCAGATTTTTATATTCGGTACCATCGTAGTGATGCAACAATTAGACTTTGCTCGTAGCAACGATCTAGGTTTTAATCGTGACCATATTGTCAATATCCATATTCCTTGGGAGAAACAAGATAGAATTGAAGCTTTACAAAATGAATGGAGAGGCATAAATGGACTTTCTCAAATGAGTTTTTCTTCTCAAGCTCCGATTATGAATGGTTGGAGTGCAACTACCATTACTTTAGATAATGATAGTACCAGTGAAGAAAAACAAACCAACCTCATTCAAGCAGACCCAGTATATTTTGAGTTATATGGCTTTAACTTTTTGGCTGGTGGTCCTTATCCAGAAAGCGATTCGCTAGAATCTGTCGTGGTAAATCAGAAGTTTTTAAACCTAATGGGTTTAGATAATCCACATGAAGCTGTGGGTAAAGCTGTATACTATGGTAAAGATAGACCATTAACCATTACAGGGGTCGTTTCAGATTTCCATATTAATTCTTTTAGGTCTGAGATTAAGCCTTTAATGATGGGTATGGAAAAGGATAATTTGTATGTGGCTAACTTAAAGATTAATCCGGTAACTCAGAAGGAAACGCTTGCAGCATTAGAAAGCAAATGGTATCATATTTATCCTGATGAAACATTTAAGTATGATTTCTTAGAAGATGATATCTATAGAATGTACAAGAATGAAGAGCAAACTTATCGCTTGTTTAACCTTTTTGCAGGTATTGCCATCTTTATTAGTTGCTTGGGATTATACGGTTTAATTTCATTCATCAGTCTACAGAGAACCAAAGAAATTGGTATTAGAAAAGTATTAGGTGCTTCTATCAGACAAATCGTTTATCTCTTCTCAAAAGAGTTTATTATTCTGGTAATTACAGCCCTTTTAATAGCCGGTCCAATTGGTTATTACATTATGACAAACTGGTTAGAAGATTATGCCTATAAGATCAGTTTAACTTGGGATATGTTTGCTATAACATTGTGTGTTGCTTTGGTAATCGCCTTAATTACGGTTAGTTATCAATCTATCAAAGCTGCTTTACAAAACCCGGCAGATGCCCTTCATTCAGATTAAGTTCAAATTAAAGATTAACAGACTTTATTAAATTACAAATAGCATGTTCAGAAACATATTTTTGATTACCCTCAGAAACTTCAGGAGAAATAAAATCCATACAATCATTAATTTGAGTGGATTATCTCTGGGTATTAGTGCTGCGATCACGATATTTCTATTATTGAGCTTTTTGTTTAGTTACGACAGGTATCATACAAACTTCGATCATATATATCGACTAGTTTCTTCTTCAGATAAAAATGGAGGACAAAGTAGAAATCATACTCCGGGGGTACCGGTTGTGTTGCCAGAAGCTTTTAAAAGTGATTTTCCTTCGGTAAAAGATCAGGTATTTGTGCATTACTATATGGCAGGTAATGTGAGTTTAGGTAATGGAAAAGATTTTTATGAGAATGAAGGAATTGCTTTTACAGAGCATTCATTCTTCAATATATTCGATAGAAAACTGATTCAAGGGAATCCTGCCACGGTATTAAGAGACCCGGGAAAAGTTGTGATCTCGCAAAAGTTTGCGAAAAAGTATTTTGGTGAAGAAGACCCAATTGGTAAAACCTTCAAACTCGATTTTAAAACAGATTTGATTGTAGAAGCAGTAATGGAAGATTTTCCAGACAATACAGATTTTCCTTTTGATATGCTTATTACCTATAATACGATTAGAGAGCAATTAGAAAAAGATGGTGGATGGGGAAGTATTTCTAGTGATGACCAACTTTATGTATTGCTAGATGAGAATATAAGTAAAGAAGAGATTGAATCTAGTATGCCTGCTTTTATTACCAAATACTTTGGTGATCACGATACCGACAAGAAGAAAATAGAGCTACAACCTTTGGCAGATTTACACTTTAATTCTTATTACTCCAATTATAGTTTCAAATCAATCGGCAGGGAAAGCTTATGGATCATGGCGATTATTGGTATTTTCTTATTGATTACCTCTTGTGTGAACTTTATTAATTTGTCTACTGCTTTGGCTGTTAAGCGCTCAAAAGAAGTGGGTATTAGAAAAGTAATGGGCAGTACCAGATCGATATTAATTTTCCAATTAATTGGAGAAACCGCAATGATGGTCTTTGTATCTATGCTCATTTCTTTTGGTTTGGTAGAGTTGGCTTTGTATTACCTTAATCCGTTTCTAGGAACATCCTTGTCGATAATTAATGCAAATTCAGTGGAGCTTGTCTTGTTTTTAGTTTTCCTATTTGTTTCGCTAACGCTTTTGGCAGGTTTGTATCCAGCAAAAGTGATCTCTGGGTTCAAGCCGATTTATTCGCTCAAGAATAACATGAATAATACCCAAACAGGAGGTAAAAAACTCAGACAGGGTTTGGTTGTATTTCAATTTATCATCTCACAGGTTTTCATCATCGGAACGCTTATCGTAAATCAGCAAATCCAATATCTAAAAACAGAAGATATGGGTTTTTCAAGAGAGGCTATTTTAAATGTAGATTTATTAGAGTCTGATCAAGTAAGAGCCAAGTCTTTCAAAAATGATTTATTAAATCTAAAAGATATAGAAAATGTAACTCTGGCATTTCAACCACCAAGTTCTGGCTCAACCTCTGCTACTAATATGTACTTTTCATCTAATCCGGGAGATTATGTTGTAGAAGTAAAACTGGCAGACAAAGACTACATGGATACATATGAGTTAAAATTGCTTGCTGGTGAAAACATCACTGAGAGTGATACTATTAAAGATTTTCTTATTAATGAAAGTCTAATGCGTATGGTTGGGATTACAGACCCACAAAAAGCCATTGGCGAGGAAATTAAAATTTGGGGTAATAAAGGTTTGATAAGAGGAGTGGTAAAAGACTTTCATACTAGGTCAATGAAAGAAAAAGTGAGTCCAGTAATTCTGATGTCTTTTGCACCATATTATGAAACTGTCGGGATAAAACTGGTTTCTGGAAATATACAGAATACAGTAAAAGAAATAGAGAAAGTGTATAAAACCCATTATTCTAATTACGATTTCTCCTCTAACTTTTTTGATGAAGACATTGCAGGCTTTTATGAAAATGAAGAGAAAATGTCTACCATGTCTAATGTATTTGCATTGATTGCCATTTTTATCGGGATGCTCGGTCTTTACGGTCTAATCGCTTATTTAACTGAGCTAAAAACCAAAGAAATAGGAATTAGAAAAGCATTGGGAGCCAGCATTTGGGATGTGCTTCTGCTACTTACTAAAGATTATACTTTATTAATTGTAGTCGCATTTTTCTTTGCCATGCCACTTTCTTGGTGGATGATGATGACATGGTTAGAGAATTATCCTTATCACATTGAGCTTAACTTTTTAATATTCTTTATAGGTGGAATTATTTCGTTAATGGTGGCTTGGATTACAGCGGGTTATACCTCAGTGAAAGCCGCAAGACTAAATCCTTCCATCAGCTTAAGAGATAACTAATTCTAAGATTTCATGTGTTAAAATTATTTCTCTGAGAAATTGAGAAATAGTTACTTTAGCAGACTGAGTGTATCACTCAGTCTTTTTTTATTTATAATAATGACAGAAAAGGAAGAATTACGAAAAAAGATGCTGGCACAAAGAGCTAAACTTTCATTGAGTGAGATAAAGGAATTTAGCGAAAACATATGCTCGGCTCTAGAGCAATTGGTGTCAAAAGAAAAGCCGCAGGTAGTTCATGTTTTTATTCCATTTAAAAATGAACCAGATATTCTTCCATTTTTAGATTTTTTATTAGAAAAAGAGATACAAGTAATCGCACCCAAAACTTTAAGAAACAGGCAGCTTGAACATTATCATTATTCTGGTTTTAGTGATTTAGAACAAGGCTTATTTAAAACATTACATCCAGCAAAAGGGCTTAAATATGAAGGTAACATCGATATAATTTTAGTGCCTGGTTTGGCCTTTGACAAAGCTGGATTTCGACTTGGCTATGGAGGTGGTTACTACGATACATTTTTAGATGCTTTCCCAAAATCTATTAAAGTTGGCATTGCTTATCCCTTTCAACTAGTCGAAAATGTACCTGTAGAAGCACACGATGCAAAAATGAATATGATTATTACAGGCAGCGAAACAGTTAATTTGTATTGAAGTTTATATGAAATATGCTTACTGTTAACTGATATAGTCAAAATAATTCAACAAAAATTTATACCCGGTGCAATTTTGCTTAAATTTGCCGCCATCTTGTTTTGCTCTTAGCGGAGTTGTAAAAAGAAATACATGAAATTATACATTTTATTTTTAACATTTTTTTTTGCCACTTGTCTGGCTTCTTATTCACAGTCAGATAAGGCATTATTCAAAAAATATGAATACGGCAAATCCTTTTTGAATAACAAACAATACAAACAGGCCTACGAAGTATTTAAATCCTTATCATCAGTAAGCGAGAATAACAGATATCGCTCTTATTCACTTTATTTCTACGCATTATCAGCTTACCATTCAGATAAAAAAGCAGAAAGCAGAGACATACTTTTTGAGTTACTTAGAAAGTACCCAGACTGGGATAAAAAAGATGATATTTATTATTTGTTGGGAATGATTGATCTAGATAATCAATCTTATGCAAGTGGGCTAGAGAATTTCAGTAAAATTAAAAGTAATGAGTTTGATGAAGAAATTGTCCAACTCATTAAAAATGAAGTGAATGGTGTAGCTGTAGACGATTTAGAGTTTTTGTATCGCAAATACAAATACGATGTGTTAGGGCAAAAGCTTTTTAATTCACTATTAGAGATTAATATTTATCCAGATTACGAAAGCTTATACGAAGAGCTTTTACCGATTTACGGCCAAGATATTATTAGTAAAGACAGTTTGAGCATTGCAGACGAAGACATTATTTATAAAGATGTTTATAATGTAGCTGTTATGTTACCACTCATGTTCGAAGAGTTTGATACTGATTCTTTATCGCCAAGACAGCAAATGGTTTTCGATGTGTATGAGGGAATTAAAATGGCGGTAGAAGACCTAGAAAAAGAGAACATTAAACTTCGTATGTTTGCTTTTG
>PBYL01000222.1 GCA_002729595.1 Thalassovita sp.
ATCGCTGCCATGGCGTCACTCCTCGCTCAGCTCACGATCGTGAGCATCTGCTTGCTTGCAAGCTCACTCCCTCAGGCTGATGCCGTCAGGTTCGTTGTCAAGACCAAGTGCGGGGTCTAAGTTCGTTCCGAATACACCAACCAGTTTATCTACTTTGTCATAATAAGGCTTGATGTCTTCGTAAGAAATCGGCCAGTCATCTCCGAGGCCGTCAATACTTTTGCGTTTAAAGTCTTTTGGTCCAAATCGAAGTGAGATTCGTCCCCAGTGGTTGGTTCTACCACCTAACATTCTAGATCGAAACCATGCAAATGATGTATTGTCTTTAGTGGTGTATGGTTCTCCGCCTAATTCCCAACCTCCAAAAGCTGCATCAAATTCGCCAAAAGGTCTGTGGGTAGGAGCGCCACGTCTTGGAGAGTTGTAAGGCCATTTAAACATGTCGCCTTCGGCAGAGTCGAAGAAAGGACCGGCTTCGAGCATTACTACATCAGCACCAGCTTCAGTTAAAACTTTTGCTGCCATACCTCCGCCAGCACCAGAACCTACAATACATACATCATAGGTTTTATCGTTTGTTTGCATTTTCATTTTACAGTAGAAAGATGAAATGAGTTAGTAAAAAATGTCTTAATAAGATTAAAAAAGTAATTTATTAAATAATATGAGTCTTTTTAAATGAATTATCCATAAAAAAATGAATTTTTTATATAAAAACATGTTCATATATGTATATGAGAGTTTTCGATAATATTGGAATTATTCTTTTACTATGCATTACCTTGGGGTTGGCTCCCTTTGCTCCAGAACCTCATGTTTGGGGAAAAATAAAGTGGGTAATGGGAGGTGGAGTTGGAATGAAACTGATAGACTATTTTGATTTAATTTTTCATGGTTTACCCTGGTTATTATTAGCCAGGGTAATTTTACTCAAAATAGCTAAATTTATTAAAATTTCATCTAAACGTGTTTCAGAATAAAATTGAATTGTTATGAGTAAGTTTTCAGATCTGATAAAAAATTCGGAAGTGCCAGTTTTGGTAGATTTTTATGCAGACTGGTGTGGGCCTTGTAAGTTTATGGAGCCTGTATTAAAAGGTGTTGCAGATAAGCTAGAAGGGAAGTTGAAGGTGATTAAAGTTGATGTTGATAAAAACCCTGCTGCTGCACAAGTTTACAAAGTGCAAGGTATACCAACTATGATACTTTTCCATAAAGGAAATATTTTGTGGAGACAATCTGGTGCAATGCCAGAGCAAGTGTTGATACAACATTTATCACCACATCTCTCTGTGAATGTTTAAAATTGATTTAATAGATTATAAACGAAAAGAGGAGCTTCTAGCCCCTCTTTTTTTATGTTTAAACTGTTTGTTCTTCTTCAAATTCAGAAACCGGAATACAGCTACAAACCAAGTTTCTATCTCCAAATGCACTGTCTATTCTTCTTACACTTGGCCAGAATTTGTTGGTTTTAAGATAAGGAAGCGGATAAGCAGCTTCTTCTCTTGTGTATGGGTATTCCCAAGTATCTGCTAATAACATATTTGCTGTGTGAGGCGCATTTTTAAGCACGTTATTCACAGCATCAGTTTTGCCTTCTTCCACACCAGCAATTTCATTTCTAATGGCGATTAAAGCATCGCAGAATCTGTCTAATTCTTCTTTAGACTCACTTTCTGTTGGCTCAACCATTAAAGTACCCGGTACTGGGAAAGAAACTGTAGGAGCATGGAAACCATAATCCATCAATCTCTTAGCAATATCTTCTACCTCGATTCCAGCTTTCTTAAACTCACGGCAATCTACGATCATCTCGTGCGCACAGAAACCATTTTTACCAGTATATAAGATTGGGTAGTGTGCTTGTAACCTTGCTCTCATGTAGTTGGCATTTAAAATTGCCATTCTAGTAGCATTGGTTAAGCCTTCTGTGCCCATCATGGCAATGTAAGCATAAGAGATAGGCAAGATGCTAGCACTTCCCCAAGGAGCAGCAGAAATTGCATGAATAGCACTTTCTCCTCCTGTTTCAACTTCGCTATGTCCTGGTAAATAAGGAGCAAGCTCGGTTGTTACACCAATTGGGCCCATACCAGGTCCACCACCACCGTGAGGGATACAGAATGTTTTATGTAGATTAAGGTGGCAAACATCAGCACCAATATTAGCAGGACTAGTTAAACCAACTTGTGCATTCATGTTTGCACCATCCATGTATACTTTACCTCCATGTTGGTGGATAATCTCACAGATTTCAATAATACCTTCCTCATAAACCCCGTGAGTAGAAGGATAAGTTACCATTAAAGCAGATAAAGAATCGCTGAATTTCTCTGCTTTCTCTTTAAGGTCTGCGATGTCGATGTTACCTTTTTCATCACATTTCACAATTACCACTTTCATACCTGCCATTACTGCACTTGCAGGGTTAGTACCATGTGCAGAAGAAGGAATAAGGGCAACATTACGGTGCTCATTGCCATTGTTTAAGTGGAATGCTCTAATTACCATTAAACCTGCATATTCGCCCTGAGCGCCTGAGTTTGGCTGTAATGAAACTGCATCGAAACCAGTAATCTCTTGTAACCAGTTTTCAAGATTCACAAATAACTTTTGGTAACCTTGTGCTTGGTCTTTTGGAACAAATGGGTGTAAAGCTCCAAATTCTGGCCATGTAACAGGAATCATTTCAGTAGTAGCATTCAATTTCATTGTACAAGAACCTAATGAAATCATTGAGTGTACTAAAGAAAGGTCTTTGTTTTCGAGGCTTTTTAAGTAGCGAAGCATCTCATGCTCTGAGTGGTATTTGTTAAATACCTCATGAGTTAGGTATTCTGATGAACGCTGAAGTTTTTCTTCTAAAGTGAAATCTATTTCAGTGTTATCTGCTTCAATTTCGCCTTTTAGCGCCAATGCCTCTTTAAATATTTCTAGTAGTTCTTTAACGTCTGCCAGAGTAGTGGTTTCGTTTAAAGAAATACATATATGGTTTTCGTCAGGATAGTGGAAGTTGATTTTTTTAGCTAACGCTACCTGCTTAATTTTTTCCTGTTCTGTATGATCGTGTAAAACTAATTGTAAGGTATCGAAATGAGTTTTGTTGGTAATAGTTAAACCTAACTCAGTTAATCCTTTTGAAAGCACTGAAGTTAAACCATAAACTCTCAATGCAATATTTTTAAGACCTTCTGCACCGTGGTAAATTGCATAAGCAGCAGCCATAACCGCTAATAGTACTTGTGCAGTACAAATATTAGAGGTAGCTCTTTCTCTCTTAATGTGCTGCTCACGGGTTTGTAAAGCCATTCTATAAGCTACTTTACCATCAACATCTTTAGAAACCCCAATTATTCTACCCGGTAAAAGTCTTTTGTAGCTTTCTCTAGTTGCTAAGAATCCTGCGTGAGGACCTCCGTAACCCATCGGTACACCAAATCTCTGAGAAGAACCAACAACAATATCAGCATCCATTTCGCCCGGAGCTTTCAGTAGTAATAAGCTTAGCAAATCTACAGCAACACCCACTTGAACATTTTGCTCATGAGCTGCAGCTATAAAATCTGTATAGTCTAATACTTCTCCTTCTGAGTGAGGGTATTGTAATAAAACCCCAAATAGCTTCTCATCAAACAAATCTAGTTCATCAATAGAACCAATCACCATTTCTACACCGATAGGAGCAGTTCTGGTTTTAAGAACATCGATCGTTTGCGGATGGCAGTGTTTAGAAACAAAAAACTTGTTAGCTCCTTTTTTGCTACGAGCAACATTTGAGTGCATCATCGCCATTGCTTCAGCAGCAGCCGTACCTTCGTCAAGTAGAGAGGCGTTGGCAATTTCCATCCCAGTAAGATCAGAAACCACTGTTTGGAAATTAAGCAGCATTTCTAGTCTACCTTGTGCAATTTCAGCTTGGTAAGGTGTGTATGCAGTATACCATGCTGGATTTTCTAGAATGTTTCTAAGAATTACATTTGGCACATAGCAGTCGTGATACCCCATACCAATGTAAGACTTAAAGATTTTATTTTTGCTGGCAAGTTCTTTAAAAGACTTAAGAAAATCGTGTTCTCCTTGTGCTTTTGGCAGATTTAGCGGTTGCTTTAAGCGAATATTTTCAGGTATAGTTTTATTAATTAGTTCGTCCACTGAGGAAACTCCAATGCTTTTAAGCATTTCTTCTATCTCAATAGAAGATGGACTATTGTGACGTTTTTCAAAACGATCAAAATTGTTGAGATCTATTTTCATTGATGATGGACAAAATTAAATTAAAATCCGTTTGGTTACCTTCTTTGCCTCTTATTGGAGGCTTTTTATTGGGTGATCTGTAATTTTGGCGCAAATATAAAAAGTAAAAACTGTGAAGTGAAAGAAATTAAATTTGAATCGTGTAAAGCGGATTTATACACCATTAAAAAAAATTAAGGAGCCTCAAAAAAATGAAACTCCTTAGCGAAATTTTAAAGCCAAATTTTTAAATAAAATTAACCCGGAAGCTCTCTTAAAGCAGCTTCGAAAATTTTAAGCTTTTCAATTTTATGCATACTTACTCGGCACCAGTGTTGGTTGTCGAATTCCCAAACTTTAATACCTATGCCTTGCTCAAGCATTTTTTGTCTGAATTTTTCTCCTTCCATCGGAATTGGGAAAAGAATAAAACTTGTATCAGATGGGATGTAATCGTAACCTAAATCTTTTAAGAATCCATAAGTATATTCTTTAGCTTCAGCATTTTTAGCTACAGTATACTTCATGTATTCATCATCTTGGAAACTAGCAATGGCTCCGCACAAAGAAGTTGCAGAAGTTGTACCGCCTCTAGTGCTATATTTCTTAATATTTTCTATCGTTTCTGGAAGTGCTATGCAGTAACCAATTCTTAAGCCTGCGAAAGCGTGTGCTTTAGAGAATGTTCTTGCAATAATTACATCGTAACCTTCTTTTAATAAACTTCCCATGCCTTTAGCTTCTATGCCACCAGCATAATCAATATAAGCCTCATCAACAAAAACAGGTTTCTTTTTAGATACTGTTTTACAGAAGTCTTTTAATTTTTCGGTATCTAGAGAAGTTCCAGTTGGGTTATTTGGGTTACAGATATAAACTAAGCTAGTATCATCTGAAACTCTTTTCTCCATTTCTTCAAGATCTAATTTGTAATCTGAAGTTAAAGGCACTTTGTCCCAGTCTGCTCCGTAAGAGCCAGACATTCTTACTAGAGACATATAGCTAGGGTCACCAGAGATTATTTTACCTCCTTTAAGACCATAGTATAAAGAAGCAGCCATTAATAATTCTGTAGAACCAGCGCCAAGTATTACTTGATCTGGCGATACACCTTCTTTCTCAGCTATAAGCTGAGTAAACTCTTCTCTTGCATCACGTGGATACATAAAGCTATCGTTTATGGCATCTATAATAGCTTGTTTCGCTTTTTCTGAAGGGCCAAATGCATTTTCGTTTGAAAGCAGACGTGCTTTTAAAGGTGGTAAGTCTTTTAATTCCTTACGGGTAAGTTCGTGTTCTGATAAAAACTCGAATTCTGGAATTGAGATTTGTGGATTTCTTTTTCCTGCAATTGCTGGAATACCTGCAAATAATCCGGTAGCCAATAGAGAACTAGATTTTAACCAGTTTCTTCTGTTGAATTTTGAGTTCATGGGGGGTAATCTTTTTTAGTAAAAAATGTAAGGTTGTTATTGTATGTGTGGTGGTTAAGAAAAGTGTTATTTTCTAATCATTAATAAAGCTATTAAAAAAAAATAATATTTCTAAAGATGCTTTACTTTTTGTGAAAATAAATCAATAGATTATCAAAATTGTTAAAAAAATAAAAGCGCCACTGTCTAAACAATGGCGCTTTTAAATGTAAATGAAGTTGGATGATTAGAAATCGAGTCTAAATTTAGCGCCTGCTCTAAACCATCTGCCAGGCATTGGTACAAGGCTCACTTCTGTATATTCTTTATCAAAAATATTAGTAGCTTCTATGTAGATATCGAGATTGTCTGATGCGTTGTGCCAGTTAACTCTCGAATCGAATAGCCAATAATCTGGAAGGCTTACACGATCGATAAATCTACTTTTTAATTGGTGGCTAAAGTTTCCAATAATTTTATGGTTTAAACCTCCGATAAACTGATGTTTAAGGTTTTCGAGTACGTACCTAGAGATTACATTTTCTCTTTCGCTAAGTTGCGCATCGATGTAAGTATAAGCCAATGAGATTTGCTGGATAAAAGCATCTTCGCTCAATAAGTAATTAAAATCCCACTCAGCAGATATATCTACACCTTGTGTTGTTTGTTCTGAAAAGTTTTGAGGCTGCCAAGGGTCATCTGCATTATTTTTCACCCAGTCAATCTGGTTGTCTGTAATTCTATTGAAATAAGATACCTGAGCATAGAACCCTTTCAAGTAGTATTTAAAACCAGCTTCGTAACTTACTGCTGATTCTGGCTCAAGGTCAGGGTTACCAAGGTTTGCAGGGTCTGCATAATATAAATCAGTATAAGTAGGTATTCTGAAAGATCTACCCACACTAGCAAATGCTCTAGTGTTATTTAAAATCTGATAGCTAGCATCTACACCAGGGAAAGCATTCCATCCGAAATCTGAGAACCAGTTAAAATACACACCCGGAGTAACTAGTAGTTTACCAAATGTGAATTTGTGTTCTGTAAAAACACCTAAGTTATCTCTGTTCCAATTACCAAGGTTTGTGCTCTCAATATCTTCGTTTTTCAATTCTACACCTAAACCAGTTACACCAAGTTTGCTTTCGTAAGTAGTTTGTAGTTCTGCACCAAGCGTATTAGAAGTGTGGAAGTTTTCGTAGATTTCTGGTTTACCTCTCACAAACTGATATTGGTCTTTGTTTCTGCGCCAGTAAACTCTTGGCTTAAAAGTCCATCTATTAATTTTTTGCTCGTAGGCAATACTTCCTAAACTAGTTTGCACAGCTTCCCATTGTTGAGTGGCAGATGGGGAAGAATAAAAACCATTTGCACCAAACTCTCTGTCAGTATAACCAAATTGAATGTTGAATTTACCTGAAGCAAGTTTTAACTCAGACTGATAAAATACATTGTTTATGAAATAGTCTGTATTTTCTCTATAACCATCTGATGCATTTCTAGAAAAAGAGATGTATTGGCCATATTTCTGTCCGGGTAAAGCGACAGCAGCAGTTCCATTATAAGTACCAAAATCACCACCAAAAGCAGATAGATAAATACTTCTTTGCTCTGGTATTTTAGTGATAATGTTGATTGCTCCTGCAAATGCATTTTGTCCATAGATACGGGCAGCAGGTCCTTTTAGCACAACTACTTCGTCTATATTTTCGAAACCTACTGGGAGGTTTAGCATATGGTGACCTGTTTGTGGGTCAGTAATCTTAATACCATTTATTAAAACTAAACTTTGCTCAAAAGTACTACCTCTTATGCTTAAATCTGCCTGTACACCTACAGGTCCTCTCTGTCTTACATCAATTCCCGGAAGGTAATTTAAAGCTTCTGGTAAACTTTGTACTGGTAGTTGTTTGAGTTTTTTTGCATCTAAAACCTCTATACTTCTTGCTGATTCAAGAAAAGGAGTTTGAAGGCGGTTTTCTGTAATTACTAGCTCTTCAAGTAGGGTAGAGGTTGTATCAATGTTTTGGGCATAACCTGAAATAATAGTTTTACCCACAATTGCGAGTATTAGTAAAATTCTCTTCATTGATTTGATAGGTTGTTTAATGAAGCGACAAAACTATAAAAAAACATACCGAAGAATCAAAGATATTTATCTGAAAGGCAGAATGAATTTATGATTTTAATCAAATATGAAACCCTATAAAAAAAGAAAACCTTCCTATTTAGGAAGGTTTTATGCATTTAAAGCATTTATTATGAATTTTTTTTCTGGCTTGCTTTAAAGAGAATTTGTTTCTCTTCTTTGCTTAATTTCTCGTAACCAGATTCAGAAATTTTATCTAAAATGGCATCTACTACAGCTTGTTCTGGCATTTCTTCTTTACTTTTAGTACTTGCTCTATAACCTCCTTTAGAAACAGTTACTTTGCTTTTTTTACCATAAGTAACTTTAAATCCAGATTTCGGAGTAAATAGATTACCGAAAAACTGTAGTACCGATGTAACAGGCTTGCTCCAGTCGTCACCTCTTTGTAGTTGTTTAATAAAGATGAAACCGATTAAAGCTCCGCCAAGGTGTGCAACATTACCACCAGTATTGGTTTGTGGTAATTGGAAGAATGAAAGTAATACAGCAACAGCAGCAAGATATTTTAATTGAACGGGTCCGATGAACAGCAAGTGAAAACGGTGCTCTGGTTTAAAAGTAGCAGCGCCAACTATAATGGCATAAACACCTGCAGATGCGCCAACCATACCAGAACTTTGCAAACCTAAAATGTAATAAACTAGTAGATAGGCAAAACCACCTGCTATACCTCCCCATATATAAAGCGCAACTAGTTTTTGGCTACCCAGATATTCTTGTATTAG
>PBYL01000223.1 GCA_002729595.1 Thalassovita sp.
CGGCTCCTTGCTTGTTGAGTTATGCATTTGAACCAGCTTCTCATAATACTCATTACCTCTAGAATTAATATCTGTCTTTCTATGACAGTCTATACACCAACCCATCGTCAATAATGAATATTGCTGAACCACTTCCATCTCCTTAATATTTCCGTGACACTGCTCACATTCTAGACCACCAACTTTTACGTGCTGGGAGTGATTAAAATAAGCCAAGTCTGGTAGGTTGTGTATTCTTACCCACTTGATTGGCTCATCGTTTTCTATCGCTGTGTATATTTTCTTAATTTCTTCAGAGTTTGTACGAATAGTATTATGACAATTCATACAAATATTCGCAGATGGAATATTCGCATTTTTACTCTTCTCTACACCTGTATGACAATATTTACAATCGATCTCATAATAACCTGCGTGCAGTTTATGTGAGAACTTAATTGGTTGATCTGGAGCATAACCCTGCTGTACACCAATTGTAAATAATCCGTCTATAGTAGCCTTAGCTACAACTGCTACGAAAATAAAAGTAACAATACCTGCAAATGCCGGGCTCTTAATAACCGACATAGGCTTAAACTTCTGATCTAGATACTCTTTATCTACATCGCTTAAGTCTTTCTCTTGCTTAATGTACTTGGTTAAAACTGAAGCCAGTAATATCATTACAATAGCAAGTATTACTAGTATTATTAGTAAACCTACTATAATAGCTAATAGCAAATCTGAATTAACAGCACTACCTGCCTCTGCTGTAGTACCTCCTCCATCAGAACCACCACCACCATTATCAGCAACAGTAGGGTTCTCAGTCTCATTTTTTACATAAGCTAGAATTGAAAGAATTTCCTCATCTGAAAAGAAATCGTGGTTAGGCATATACTGATTGTACTGAGCGTACAACTTCTGCGCATATTCATCGCCACTATCAATAGTCTTTTGAGGGTACTTAATAAAATTAAGCAACCATGGAACTGGTTGCCTTTCCCAAACGTTCTGCAATGCAGGTCCAACAACCTTCTCATGCACGGCATGACATTGCTGACAGTTTCCCTTGAAGAGTTCCTCTCCTTGAGAAATTGCATCAGCGCTGCTAGGTATGCCGCTATTATCAGCTGATGCCGAAGCATCACCTGAAGCTTGCGCACTGTCGTCTGCCTGCTTAGCTATGGTTGTGAAACAGAATGAGAAAATCAAAAAAGTTGAAAGCAGTAATGCTTTCGTTCCGAAGAATGGTTTATTCATGATCTGACTTCCACGTATTGTATAAATAATCACTTCTCTCTTTAATCGAGGTCAAATTTAATATGCAAAGGCTTCTAAACAAATAAGATATTCGAAACACCGAATAAGCACTTAAACTTCCCTACTTCTTTTAGTAAAACAACAATAACACTACTTCATTAATCAACTGAAAATCAGATGATTATATATTTCAAACGCGTTAAATAATTTTATTTAGAACTTTTCTAAATTACAAAAAAATAGTTTGGCGTTTTTTTGCATAAAAACAAAAAAAACGCACTCTATAAAGAATGCGTTAGTTTTTATCTTCCTGAGGTCGCGAGCGGATTCGAACCGCTGTACGAGCTTTTGCAGAGCTCTGCCTAGCCGCTCGGCCACGCGACCTAGTATTTTAGAGCCACAAAATTATTAATAATAACCAAACTAACAAATAGAATTGTGGATTATTTCTATAAAATAAAATTTTCCTATAGATTCATCCTTCTCATTTCATATTTCTAAATTTTTTATGCCTTTATAATTAAATTTATAAAACATTTTTAAAGTTATGATGCGACTAGAGGATACTTACAGACACAAGGGATTGAGAAAAAGACTAGTTGATACACTTATTAATAAAGGTATTTCTCAAAAGCAGGTTTTAAGAGCAATTCTTAAAGTTCCCCGACATATTTTTATGGATACAGCTTTTGTTGAACATGCTTATGAAGACAAAGCTTTTGGCATTGGAGAAGGGCAAACTATTTCTCAACCATATACAGTTGCTTTTCAAACAGAACTACTAGATGTAACTCCCGGAGAGAAAATACTAGAGATAGGAACTGGCTCAGGTTACCAAAGCTCTGTACTCATGGAGATAGGTTGTAACTTATATACAATAGAATATAATAAAGTATTATTTGAAAGAGCTAAAAGACTATTAAATAGAATGGGGTATAAAGCTCATTTTATTTGTGGTGATGGTACCAAAGGATTTTTGTCTGCTGCTCCCTACGACAAAATATTAGTTACAGCTGGTGCGCCAGATATTCCTGTACCTTTATTAAAACAATTAAAAGTGGGTGGCAAACTGGTAATTCCGGTTGGAGACACAAAACACCAGAAGATGCTTCGAATTACTAAAATTGAAGAAGACAAATTCGAAAAAAGAGAGTTTGGCGACTTTAGTTTTGTAAAGCTCTTAGGCGAATCTGGTTGGTAAATAAAAAAAGACTAATACACATCTATTATAATAAATATGCCTGTAAAACATAAAACAGCTAAAGAATCACTAGCTACCATGACGGAAATGGTATTGCCTAACGATACCAATACCTTAAATAATTTAATGGGTGGTCGTTTAATGCACCTGATGGATATTGTTGCCGCAATTTCTGCTCAGCGCCATTCTAACAGAGTAGTTGTAACTGCTTCTGTAGATAATGTATCGTTTTCTGAACCTATAGCATTAGGTGATGTAGTAACCCTTAAAGCTCAGGTAACCAGGGCTTTTAATTCTTCTATGGAAGTACATATTTCGGTTACTGCCGAAAACATTCCTTCTGGAAGAAAAGTGGCCACAAACAAAGCTTTCTTCACTTTTGTGGCTGTAGACCAATCGGGAAACCCTATTTCTGTGCCTGAGCTTATTCCCGAAACCGAAGAAGAAAAAGAATTATTTAGCGGTGCCCTTAGAAGAAGACAATTAAGATTGGTTTTAGCTGGTAGAATGAATCCAGAAGATGCTAAAGAGTTAAAATCTATATTCTATCCTAAAGAAAATTAATAAAAAAGCCTTCAAAGGATATTTCCCTTGAAGGCTCTCTTCTATTTTAATCTTTCCAGATTAATTATTTCATATACAATACCGCTTTAATCGCATCAACGGTTTTCTCTGCAGTTGGTAATGCAGTTTCAATTAAAGTTGGTGCGTAAGGTAAAGGAACATCTAAACTGTTTACTTTATAAACTGGTGCATCAAGATAATCAAATGCATATTTTTGCACATGGTAGCTCAATTCTGAAGCGATAGAACCAATTGGCCAAGCCTCTTCTACAACAACCAATCTATTTGTTTTCTTTACAGACTCTACTATAGTCTTATAATCAATTGGTCTAACAGACAATAAGTCGATTACTTCAACTGACTTTCCTTCTTTTTCCATGATTTCTGCAGCTTCGTGTGCTACTTTCATCATTTTACCAAAAGAAACTAAAGTTACATCAGAACCTTCTTTTACTACATCTGCAACACCTAGTGGAATAAGGTATTCACTTTCTGGAACTTCACCTTTATCACCATACATTAACTCAGACTCCATAAAAATAACCGGATCGTCGTCTCTGATTGCAGATTTTAATAATCCTTTTGCATTATAAGGATTAGAGCAAACTACTACTTTTAGGCCTGGTGTGTTTGCATACCAGTTTTCGAAGTTTTGAGAGTGCTGAGAGCTCAACATACCTGCGTTACCAGTAGGACCTCTAAATACTGCAGGAACGTTGTATTGACCACCAGACATTGATCTCATTTTTGCAGCGCCGTTTATTATCTGATCTATAGCAACCAATGAGAAGTTAAATGTCATAAATTCGATAATTGGTCTTAAACCATTCATTGCAGCACCAATACCAATACCTGCAAAACCAAGCTCAGCAATTGGGGTGTCTATTATTCTTTCAGGACCAAATTCATCTAGCATTCCCTGTGATACTTTATAAGCACCATTGTACTCTGCTACTTCTTCTCCCATTAGTAACACTTTTTCGTCCCTTCTCATTTCTTCAGACATGGCCTCACGTAATGCCTCTCTAAATTGTATTTCTCTCATTGCTATATTTAACTATATTTTAATACTTGGGTAAACGAAATCTATTTTTAAAGCGCAGCAAAAATACATGACAAAAACCTATTATAAAAAAAGAAAGCCTGCTTTCGCAAAAAAGCAGGCTTAAAATTTATATATATAATATTGATTATCTGGTCGCAGCAGTTACAGCATCCTGAACGCTCATGAACTCAAGATCTTTTACAGCTCTTTCTTGAAGGTCGCTGTTAAGTTCAATTGCTTTTTTAAGGTTGCTAGTTACATCACTACTGTTGCCCATTCTTGCAGCAGCAATAGCAGCACCATAAAATGCATAAGCATTTTTAGAATCAGCAGAGATTGCTTCACCAAAAGCAGATTTTGCTTTGCTAAAGTCGTCTGATAATTCTTTTGAATCTTTTAATAAGATAGCAAGTGCTTTATTGTAGATAGACATTGGGTCGTTTCCAGCACGCTCTAACTCGCTGATAGCAGTTGAGTAATCAGCAGTAGTGATTGCAAAGTAACCTTTAAGAGCGCTGATAGTTTGACCTAACTCGCCAGAACCGCTAGCACCGCTTAAGCTTGACTTAGCACCTTCAACATCACCAGTTAATAACTGAGCACTAGCAAGGTTTACTTTAGCTTCAGTAGACTGTTGTTTTTGAAGACTTAATTTGAAGTTAGAGATTGCTTTTTCAACAAAGCTTTCTTTATCACTTGCAGAACCAGCTTGGATAGCCATTTCCATGTAAGTTGCACCTAAGTTGTTGTAAGCTGAGTAGCTATCGTCCATTTTGATAGCAGCTTGGTACATTTTTTCTTTCTCTTGAAGATCTGGAGACATAGAAGCAGCATAAGCTACCATTTTAGAATTTAATCCGTCAACTTCTTCACCGTTAGCAGCTTGTTGAGACATAACCATGATCTCAGCATCTGTAGGCTCGTCTTTAATTTGAAGAACCTCAGCTTTACCAGCTCTTAATGGAGGGTAGATTTCTCTTAAAAGAGTTCTGTAGAAAGAAAGCGTTTGTAATTTTAATTCTTTAGATACGAAATCACCAGAACCGTTTACTACATCCATTACTTCACTTTTCTGAGCATCAGAAAGTCTGTCTGTTGCAGAAACAGCATCTTTAAATGCAGTCCAGTCTTCAACTACTGGTTTTTGAACAAACTCGATGCTGTCCATTGTACCTTCGTAGTCATATTTTTCACCAAGAGACTTGTAGAACTCTTCAACAACTGCAGCTCTTTCGTTAGCTAATTTGCTGTTTACGTCAGTAGGACCTTCTGGAGAGTGCATACCAGTGATGTTTACTCTTCTTGTAGGTAAGTTTTCTTTTACGTAAGCATCAAGTTGTTTACCCATATCACCTCTTTTCTCACTGTATCTTAAGTTAGATCTTCCTTGTAAGAAGTAGAAGTCCATGTTTTGAGGTACATATTTCTCAGAGTTATCGTATCCGTGAGGAACGTAGTTAGCAACGTAAGGAGCTTGTACTAACTGAGAAGTAGTGATAACACCTTTACCTAGCTCATCAAGAGTGTAGAACTCAGACTCTTTAAATTTCTCTGGTTTTTTCTTTTTGTAAGCTTTTCCTTTGAATTGAACTTGACCTTCTTTGTATTGGTCTTCGTAGATAAATCCAAAGTATTTTTCTACTGTTGGAGATGGGTTCTCAGCTAATTGATCACCATCGTATTCCATAGTTCCCAATAACATTGGGTCAGTAGTTTCAGTATCATAATATACTTGTAATTCATACATTATCTTCGGCTTCAGTACATTTTCAGGAACTGTAACTGAAGCTACGAATGAAACAGAATCTCCGTGTAATTCAAGTGGAGAAGGTTCTATAGTTGACTGTCCATTCTTAGCTGACTCAATAAGTGGAGTAAGTGAGTTACAGCTTGCCACAAACAGCAAACCTGAAAGTAAAGAAGCTGATAACGCCCGTTTGTACATATTCATAACAAATTTCTCTAAGTTTAGTACTCTATCGATTACAAAATTATTTTTATAAATTAACTATTCCAATAAAAAATTAGATTTTATATAAATATATAGTGATTTTACAGGCAAATCTAAGAAAATAAAAAAATTTACTCACATAAACACACAAGTAATATTTTTCATTAAATTTGATATAAATCACTTTACTGTATTATAACAATGCAGTTCCATAACTGTTTAAATTGCATAGTAATTTATTTCAAAAAATGCTCAAAGATTATTGTTGTTTGAAATAACATATCAGAAGGCTATGAAAAGGATACTGTACTTCTTCGAAAAAAAAGCTTTTGGTGTTTGTACCTGGCTGGGAGACATACTCGGAATCTCCACTAATGTAATACGCTTATACTTTATATATGCTTCTTTTATAGCATTTGGCTCTCCTATTATAATATATCTGGCTTTAGCTTTTTGGATGAACCTTAAAAAATATTTTAGGAAAGACTATTTTAAAGGAAGGGCGATCTAGTAGTTTATTTATCTAAACTTTTATAAGTCTGCTGCTTTTTCACAAAATAACTATACACAATACTCTTATTATAAATAGGCAAGCTTGCTTCAAATTTATGAGAGCTGTGTAGTTGTTTTCTTTTAGATTTTAAAGATTTTAGGTTTCCATAGAAAGAAAAGTGCGCATTCAGTACAGACAAAATCGCATTAAATTTCCCTTTCAATAAAAAAGAGCAAGCGGCAACTCCATCTAAAATCAATCTCAGAAAAATTAATGGTAGTAGCTTATTAGATGGCAAATTTTTATAAATCATAAATAAGCCATTCCTAAAGTTTAAATAAACTTTCCTAGGATTCTCATAATCTAATGTGCCGCCTCCAATGTGGAAAACTTCACTTTCGGGAGTATAAAAAACCTTATAACCTGCCAGTTGCATACGCCAGCAAAGGTCAATTTCTTCCATATGAGCAAAAAAGCTTTCATCAAACCCACCAAAAGATTTAAATAGCTCAGCTCGAATGCACATGCAAGCTCCACTAGCCCAAAAAACCTGGCTGCTATTATCGTACTGACCGTGGTCTTCTTCAACGGTATCAAATATTCTACCTCTACAAAATGGATAACCTAGATAATCAATAAAACCACCAGCAGCACCAGCATGCTCAAAAACTTTTTTATTATGGTAAGATTTAATTTTGGGTTGGCAACAAGCTATTTGAGGATCAGCATCGAGAACGGCAACGAGGGGATTTAGCCAACCGGGAGTAACTTCAACATCAGTATTGAGTAATACTAAATATTCTGCATCTACTTGTTTGAGGGATTCATTATAGCCACCACAAAACCCAAGGTTTTGTGATAGCTTTATAATTTTTACATCTGGGTGATTTTGCTCTAAGTAATTTACAGAATCGTCTGGCGACGCATTATCTGCTACAATAATTTGAGCATCACCACTATATGCTTTTACGAGTGGAATAAACTGCTCCAGTAAATCTCTTGTATTATAATTTAATATAACAACTGCTACTTTACTCCTGCTTTCCAATATTAATTATGCTGAATTTTTGATAACTGAAGCTATATTCTGTACTGAATTACATGCCGAAATCCATTCCTGGAATGTTAGGCATAAAGCCTTCAGTAGATTTTTTTAATTCTTCTTTTACTCTTACTTCAATACTTTCCATTGCTTTATTTACTGCAGCAACTACTAAATCTTGAAGCATTTCTTTGTCTTCTGGTTTTACAAGATCATCGTCAATATCAAGATTAACGATTTGCTTTTTACCGTTGATGGTAACTTTTACCATTCCACCACCTGCTTCGGCAGTTTCGGTAATATCTGCTAAACCTTCTTGAGCTTCTTGAAGTTTAGCCTGTACTTCCTTCATCTTGCCGAATATTTTCATCATATCCATAACTTCGATATTTTTATTTATATAATGCTTTTCTTTTACTGTGAATTTAAGCTTTAAGCAACTCTTAATTTTCTAGAGTCAACAGCATTATCGAATTGTTTCTTCACAAATTCCAGATCAATCTCCAATTCTTTTACACTATCGTTTGATGGTAAATCGTACATTGGTTCTAGCATAATAGCTTCACAAATTGATCTTAAACCTCTTGCACCTAAGCTAAATTCAACTGCTTTGTCCACTATAAAATCAAGTGCCTCGTCAGAGAAAGAAACTTTAATATCCTCCATCTCGAACAACTTAACATATTGTTTAATAATAGAGTTTTTAGGTTGGGTAAGTATAGATCTTAAAGCTGATCTATCTAGCGGATTAAGGTGAGCTACTACTGGTAGTCTACCAATTAATTCTGGAATTAAACCGAATGCTTTTAAATCTTGGCTAGAAACATATTGTAATAGATTATCTGCATCTACTTCTTTATCTTTTTCGCTTTCACCTACGAAACCTACTGGTCTTGTATTTAATCTAGAAGCAATTCTTTTTTGGATTCCATCAAAAGCACCTCCACAAATAAATAAGATGTTTTCAGTATTAACTGCAATCATCTTTTGCTCTGGGTGTTTTCTACCACCTTGTGGCGGAACATTTACTATAGAACCCTCTAATAATTTTAATAATGCCTGCTGCACTCCTTCTCCACTAACATCTCTTGTAATTGATGGGTTATCAGACTTTCTGGCAATTTTATCAATCTCATCTATGTAGACAATTCCCATTTCTGCTGATTCTTGATCGTAATCTGCAGCTTGTAAAAGTCTGGTAAGAATTGTTTCTACGTCTTCACCCACATAACCAGCTTCTGTAATTACTGTAGCATCTGCAATACAGAAAGGAACCTGCAACACTTTAGCCATAGTCTTAGCCAATAGGGTTTTTCCTGTACCGGTCTCCCCTACCATAATGATGTTTGACTTCTCAATGTTCACTTCATCATTAGACTCTTTTTGCATCAATCTCTTGTAGTGATTGTAAACTGCAACAGATAATACCTTCTTCGCTTTATCTTGTCCAATAATGTATTCGTCAAGATGTTCTTTCATATCTGCAGGTTTTACCAGTTTAAATACTGGCTTACCTGAGCTTTTTGGCTTTCTTTCCTCATTGAGAATACGCCAGGTTTGTTCGATACACTTATTACAAATATGTGCATTTAAACCTGATACCATCAATTCAACTTGTTCTTTTCTGGCCCCGCAAAATGAGCAAACAATATCTTTCATAAAATTTGATATTCCGTATTTTATTAATATTAGACCGGTTTTTTATTGATTTCCGGTTACAACGAAGCCTGAAAAATTAATTTTCAGGCCTGTTCCATAGTGTAAAAATAATAGATAAATACGAAAAATCACTTTTCGTTATGCTGTGAAAGTACTTCATCTATTATTCCATACTCTTTTGCCTCTCTTGCAGACATCCAATAATCTCTATCAGAATCTTCCCAAACTTTCTCGTATGGTTGTTTACTATGGTTAGCAATTATCTCGTAAAGTTCTTTTTTAACTTTCTGAATTTCTCTTGCAGTAATCTCAATATCAGAAGCCTGACCTTGAGCACCACCAAATGGTTGGTGAATCATTACTCTTGCATGAGGTAAAGCAGTACGCTTACCTTCTGCACCAGCACACAATAATACAGCGCCCATAGAAGCAGCCATACTGGTACAAATAGTAGCAACGTCTGGTTTTACGTAGTTCATAGTATCATAAATACCAAGACCTGCATATACAGACCCCCCTGGACTGTTGATATATACTAATATGTCTTTTTTAGAATCTAATGATTCGAGGAAAAGTAACTGAGCTACAATTACATTTGAAACATAATCATCTATAGGAGTACCTAAAAAGATTATTCTATCAGCGATAAGTCTTGTGAAAATATCTATTGCACTAAATCTTCTTTCCCTTTCTTCAATCACATGGGTAGTTAAATTCTGGAAGGAACTATCGATATACTGATCAAGTACCATGCTGTTGATACCCATTCCTTTTACAGCAAAATTTCTAAACTCGTCTTTTAATATCATCTTAAAATGTTCATTTTGAATTTACACAAAATCCTGTTTCAAAAGTGTTGCTAGATGTAAAAAGCTGACATATAGTCAGAATTATGAATATAATCCATCATTTTACATTTATTAGAACCGTTTTTTTGTCAAAATCACACCGTAATCTACACTTTTTTTTAAAAAATTAGATCGTTCACTAAAAAATTAGCTATTCACGGCTTTAACTTCTCTACCTGTAATAACAATTGGGGTAGATGTTCTGTTTCCTTCTGAAGCATTTTCTAAGTTTAGCACGCCTCTAGGACACACAGCAGAACAAACTCCACAGCCCACACAAGATGAACGTACTATATTTTGCCCTCTTTGTGCATACCAACGTACATCTATTCCCATTTCGCAATAAGTAGAACAATTACCACACGAAATACATTGTCCACCATTGGTTGTAATTCTAAATCTTGACTTAAATCGCTGAACAATTCCCAAATAAGCAGCCAATGGACAACCAAACCTACACCAAACTCTATTACCCATTAAAGGATAAAAACCTGTTCCAACTACGCCAGCAAAACCAGCTCCAATCCATGCTCCATAAGTTTCTCTAATAGTATATGTGTTAATTCCTAATAAACTACCAGAGCCACTAAAATAAGTATACAAAACACCAATCGTCATTACTACAGCGAAAACCAACACTCCATGTATAGAGTATCTTTCAATCTTCCATGCTTTGAGTGATTTATCAGATAATTGTCTGTATGGGTCGCCAAGAGTTTCTGCAAGACCACCACAACCACAAACCCAAGAGCAGTACCAACGCTTGCCGAAGAAATAAACAAACACAGGTACACCTATTGCTATTAGTGCGATTCCCCAACCCAACATAAATATGCCCAGACTTCCATTAGATACCAGCGTACTCAATTCATTATCGAAGAAGAAATCGTAGTCTAGTGGCCAGATATTTTTAAAATCGTAGTAAGGTTGGTTTAATCTTAAAAGTATTTCAGGAATAAGAAAGGCAAATGCAGTTTGGAAAAACATGACTGAAAATGTGCGCACAATCTGATATTTGCTATGTCTGTATTTGATAATCATACGCACACCCATTACTAAAATACTTAGCGTATAAATAAAGCCATATAAGAAAAACCTACCTCCATCACTACCTTTTAGTAAAATACTGACTGGGTCTACCATAATTATCCAGTTGAGCATATACTCTGGATAGTAGTACAAAAATATATAGAAGAGAATAAGGTAAGTACCCGTTAAAATACCCAACCAACCTTTATTATGCATGGCACTTTTAAACACACCATTATTCTTAATTCCCGGCTTACCTTCATTTAGCTTTGGCAAAATGTACATACTTGCCCCAATAATGCACAAGCCATAAGTTAGTAATATAAATAACCACGGATTATCCTTAACAGGGCTTTTAGTCGCTCCTTTAGTAATTGAAGTTTTTAGGTCTTTTATCTTGTATCTATCAAAGCCTTTTTGGTTGATAATTCCATATTTTCGAATATTATCGACAACACCAGAAAGGTTATTATTTAAGTCATCTTTAGAAGAATAGGTAGTACCGAAGAGCCAGCTTCCATAATCGATAATTGTCTTTTGCTTAAAAGCAGTTGCTTCATCATCACTGTCAAAAACTGATTTTACTACTTCTTCTGTTAACACATATTGCCCATCTTTTCCAGATGTGTTGAGTAGTTCATCTAACTCAGTATCACTTACTGCATAAGCATTTAATACTTGAGCATTAATAGTCTCAAATGCTTTATCTAACTCAGCAATAAATTGGAATGAAGATGAAGTGGTATGATCTATAATACTTGATGCTTCTTTGCTAAAAGACTCTTGGAGTCCCTCGGGAATTTGCTCGCTTACAATTTCTCCAGTAAGCTCATAATCAGAAAGAAAGAATGTGTAGTTAAAGGTTATAAAGCCTGCTACAAACAGTATAAGCCCCGTAGTTTTAATTAGTTTCATGAAGGTTCAGACGTAGATAAAAAATATTGTTAAGTATCGAAATTTCGAAACTATTACAGTCTTAAATTCTGATAAGTTCCTCCCAAAAAGTCTCTACAGGCCTAAATAGCTGTTTTCTGTTAAATATCACAAAAATGTTACTTTTTGAATAACGCGTGTTAATATTTAATTAAAATAAATTTCATTTATGTAACATTTAGTTAACATTGTATTTATATTTGCGTAAAGAATTAATAGAGAGTCAACATAAAACTTTAGAAACATGTTAAAATATATAAAACTATCACTTTCAGCCCTTACTGCTTTTTTCTTATTTGGATTCGCAGCTAATGCACAAACTTTAGTTTCAAGTACAAATGCAGACTTTACTGCTGTAAATACAGAAGAAACTTTTGTTGTTCCACCAAGACCAGTTAATTATTCTGAAGTAAGAAACAGTATTGAATACCCTATCTCTTGCCGCAAACAAGGAATCGAAGGTAAAGTACTTACCAAAATCTATGTTGGTAAAGACGGTTCTCCAATGAAATACGAGATTGTTAAAAGTGCAGACCAAGCATTAACAGAAGCATGCATCGAGAAAATAAACGCTTTCAAATTCGAGCCTGCTAGAGATGCTTCAGGAAATGCAGTAGAAAGATGGGTAGTAGTTCCATTAAACTTTAAATTAAGCATATAAGAACTCAATAAATACTTTATTAAAAGCCTTGTTGTTATTTTCTACAGCAAGGCTTTTTTATTTATTTTCAACTATATTAAAGAGCTTATTTTAGTGAGTAGATAAATAAACTACTCAATTTTTTAAATGTAAATACAGCACAAGCAATAAGAAACTTTACATTTGCTATAAGGTATTACTTAAATTTAGCTTTGACTCATTTTTTCTTACAACTAGTGTTTCTTAATCAGTTAAAGACTGCTTCATTTATTAGCAAGTATTTTCCAGCTTTAGTTTTTAGTTTATTCATTCAGATTCCTGTATTTGCACAGGTAGGTGGTGTATCTACATTTGAATTTGTAAACCTCCCAACCAGTGCCAGAATGGTAGGTTTAGGAGGAGTAAATGTAAGCTCACAGCAATTAGATGCCAGCATGTTTTCTGCAAACCCGGCATTATTAACCGATTCTATAGATCAATATTTAGCACTTAACCATTACAGCTATAATGCAGGGGTTAAAAACAATCAGCTAAATTATGCCCGAAAACTATCAGCCAAAGGCATGTGGGGAGTTGCTGTGCAACAGCTCAGTTATGGAGAGTTTGATAGCTACGATCTCACAGGATTATATCAAGGTACTTTCACAGCAAACGATTTTTCAATTGACATAAGTCATGCGCGTATAAGTGGCCCTTTTTCTATTGGTGCTACTGTAAAATTTGTACAGTCTACCATAGAAACTTATCAGGCAAGTGGAATGCTATTTACCATTGGTGGAGCTTTTATACATCCTGAACAAGATTTAAAGGTAGGACTAGTATTACAAAACTTCGGTTTTGCCTTTTCGCAATACACCAACGAACAAGATTTTGAAATGCCTTTTGATGCCATTTTAGGTGCTACTTTTAAACCTAAAATGATGCCTTTAAGATTTTCTGTAACCGCACATCACCTGACAGAATTTCTTAATATTGCTTATGATGATCCTAACACTAAAAGCGAGATAGATGCTTTTGGGGAAGAAATAGAGAATAAAATAAGCTTTGCTGACAAATTGTCAAGGCATTTTGTGTTTGGAGGTGAATTTGTATTTTCTAAAAATTTAAACCTTCGGTTAGCTTATAACTTTTTACAAAGAAGAGAGTTACAGGTTGAACAAAGAAAAGGGCTTGCTGGTTTTTCTTATGGACTGATGATCAGATTAAAGAGATTCGAACTGTCTTACTCAAGAGCTGTACAACACATTTCAGGAGGCACCAACATCTTTTCTCTGGCTATAGATACTAAGAGCCTAATTAAGCGTCGGCGAGTTATTGAGTAAAATTTATAAAAGTTTTAATATGCTTGACAATAATAAATATTACACACCAAAAGAAATTGTTGCAGAACTCGATAAATACATTATCGGACAAAACGAAGCAAAAAGGAATGTAGCCATTGCTCTCAGAAACCGTTGGAGAAGAATGAATTCCAAACCGGAGATTCAGAAAGAAATTATGCCAAACAACATTCTGATGATCGGAGCTACTGGTGTAGGTAAAACTGAAATCGCCAGAAGATTGGCAAACATAGCAGATGCACCTTTTATTAAAGTAGAAGCTTCTAAGTTTACTGAAGTTGGGTATGTGGGTAGAGATGTAGAAAGCATGGTGAGAGACTTATCAGAGCAATCTGTGCAAATGGTAAAGACTCAAAAGAAGAAAGAAGTAAATGAAAAAGCAGAGCAAATCGTAGAAGACCTTCTGTTAAATGCATTAATCCCTCCTTTAAAATCTAGCAATACATCAGGCAGCGGTAATAACATCGGATTCCAGTCTTCAGATCAGGAGTTGAATGAGAAAACCCGTGAGCGTTTCAGAGAAAAAATTAGAAACAAAGAGCTAGAAGATCGCAAAATCGAGATTGTTGTTGATAATAATAGTAATCCTGGAGTTGGTCTTGTTGGTGGTGGAGTTGATGAAGTTTCTATGATGAACATTCAAGAAATGATTTCTGGAATGATGCCTAAGAAACAAAAGAAGCGCAAGGTAACTATTAGCGAAGCTCGCAAAATTTTAATGGAGCAAGAAAGCGCTAAACTCATCGATATGGATGAAGTGAAGGAAGAAGCGGTTTTTAAATGTGAAAATGCCGGAATTATCTTTATAGATGAGATAGATAAAATTGCTGTAGGTTCTGGTGGTGGTAAAGGTCCAGATGTAAGCCGCGAAGGTGTACAAAGAGACTTACTACCAATCGTAGAAGGAAGTGCAGTAAATACAAAATACGGAGTGATTAAAACAGATCATATTCTGTTCATCTCAGCAGGTGCGTTCCACGTATCAAAGCCTTCTGACCTAATTCCTGAGTTACAAGGTCGTTTCCCAATCCGTGTTGAACTTGATAGCTTAACAAAAGAAGATTTCTTTAGCATTCTAAAAACACCAAAAAATGCCCTTACTAAGCAGTATGCAGCACTTTTCGAAGCTGAATCTGTTTCTTTAGAGTTCCAAGAAGATGCTTTGGAAGAGATTGCAGAAATCGCTTTTACTATTAACAGCGAGATCGAAAACATTGGGGCAAGAAGATTACACACAGTAATGAGCAAGTTGTTGAACGACTTCTTATTCGATGTGCCAGATGTAATTACGCCAAACTCAAGACTATCTGTTACTAAAGAAATGGTGCACGAAAGACTTTCTGGTCTTGTGGCAAACAAAGATTATAGCCAATACATTTTATAATAAAACAGCACAGGTTCGGTGAAACTTTTGGAAAGCCACCGAAATTACATTTGTTCAATAAATACTTACGCCGAACCTGTGTGCTTTTGCCTTATTAAATTACTTTTGCCAGATGGCAAGAATTCTGGCAATAGATTATGGCAAAAAGCGAACAGGCATCGCAGTAACTGACGAACTTCAGATTATTGCTAATGCACTGGATACTATCCCTACAGAAAACCTCATCAAATTCCTCACAGAGTATTTTAAGAGCGAGAATGTAGAAAGCATCGTTTTAGGAATGCCCAAAAATCTAGATCAGTCAGACACGCATGCCACTTCATTAGTTATAAAATTTCAAGAACAGCTTACCAAACTTTTTCCAGAGAAGAAAATTTTTACAGTAGATGAGCGATTTACTTCGCGAATGGCTGTAAATGCAATGGTAGCTGGAGGTATGAAGAAAAAAGACAGAAAAAATAAATCTAACATCGATAAAATAAGTGCTGTAATTATCTTACAGTCATTTATGGATAGCAGAGATTTTCTCCAAAATCAATAATCATAATTAATAGAGACAAAAAATGATTTACCCAATTTATTCTTACGGTTTCCCTGTATTAAGAAAAAAAGCTGAAGATATAGAGAAAGATGGCGACATTGACGTGAAAAAATTAGCAGAAGACATGTTTGAAACCATGTATGCAGCTAATGGTGTAGGACTTGCCGGACCACAGATTGGCAAATCACTTAGAATTTTTGTTATTGACGCAGATGCCATGGATCCAGATAATCTGGAAGGCTACAAAAAAGTCTTTATTAATCCACAAATACTAGAAGAAGAAGGTGAAGAGTGGCCATTTGAAGAAGGTTGTTTGAGTATTCCGAAAATTAGAGAAGAGGTTTCGAGACAAGAAAAAGTAACCATTAACTACTTTGATGAGAACTGGGAAGAACATACCGAAACATTTGATGGATTAGTAGCGAGAGTTGTTCAGCACGAATACGACCATATTGAAGGTATTTTATTTACAGATCATTTGAGTGCTTTTAAAAAGCGCTTGCTAAAAGGCAAACTCAATGGCATTAGCAAAGGCAAGGTTGAGCACGACTACAAAATGAAATTCCCAACCAAGTAATTGAATTACTAAAAAATATAAACCCCTTCATTCAAATGAGTGAAGGGGTTCTTTTTTATATCGATAGATAATTTAGTTCTTATTTGCTAACTGGCCACAGGCTGCATCAATATCTTTACCCCTACTCCTTCTTACATTTACATTCACTCCTTTTCTTGTAAGGTACTCAGCAAAAATTTCCAGCTTGTCTTCTTGTGTATTTTGGAAACCAGCCTCACTAATTGGGTTATACTCTATAATATTTACTTTACTTGGCAAGTGTTTGGTAAACCTGTAAAGCTCTTCAGCATCTTTAATGTTATCGTTAAAATTATGAAATACGATGTATTCATAAGTAACCGCATTTTTAGTTTTCTGGAAATAATACTTTAAAGCATCTCTTAACACGTCCAGATTATTTTGCTCATTAATCGGCATTATCTGCGCTCTTTTTTCATCATTTGCAGCATGTAGAGATAAAGCCAATCTAAATTTCACCTCATCATCACCTAATTTTCTAATCATTTTGGCAATACCCGCTGTAGAAACAGTAATTCTCTTAGGAGACATTCCAAGCCCTTTTGGCGAAGTTATGTATTCTACCGACTCCAAAACATTCTTATAGTTTAATAGTGGCTCTCCCATGCCCATATAAACGATGTTTGTAAGTGGAGTTTGGTAACGTTCTTCCGCTTGTCTTGAAATAGCCACCACCTGATCGTAAATTTCGGCAGCATCCAAGTTTCTTTTTCTATCCATATAACCTGTAGCACAAAATTTACAGGTTAGTGAACAACCTACTTGCGAAGAAACACAAGCTGTCATTCTATCATCTGCGGGAATGAGCACTCCCTCTACCAAATGTTTATCGTGTAATCTAAAACCAGATTTAATGGTACCATCATTACTAATTTGTGAATGATCTACCACCACGGGTTTTATTTCAAAGTTTTCGCTTAGTAATTCTCTGGTTTTAACAGAAAGGTTCGTCATCTCATCAAAACTATGAGCCGATTTTTTCCATAACCATTCGTATATCTGCTTGGCTCTAAACGCTTGTTCTCCATTATTTTTAAGGAAATCTGCCAGCGCATTTAAGTCGAGCTTTCTTATATCTTTCTTGTCTTGAGTATTTGTTAACATAAACGCAATAATAACTAAATATTAAATTTTTACTGATATGGTTTATTTGCCCAGTTTTAATTTGCAATTGCCTTTTTGAACATAGTATTTTGCTGCCCTTTGCAAATTAAGGTAAAGCTTTTTTTAAAGCATACAAGCATAGCTAAATAAATCAAACAATGGAGTTAGTTTTCATGGTCGCCGGTTTTATGTTTGCTGCTTACTCTGTAGTAGCTAACGATGTTATTCAAACACTCGGCACATTTTTAAGTTCAAACAGGGAAAGACCCTGGTGGATTCTTTCAATTTATACTGGTAGTATTCTCACTGTAGTACTTGTTTATGGCTGGTTACATTATAATGGTGATGTTTCTTATGGAAGATTGAGCTCTAAAGGACTAGGCGAACTACCTTCTCCATTTTACTGGTGGTATATGCTTCCTCCTCTTGTTTTGTTAGTCATTACTCGTTACGGAATTCCAGTAAGTACCACGTTCCTCATTCTAAGCATATTTTCTATTAGCAGCGACGAAAGCATACAAGGTTCTGCGCTAGATATTTTAATAAGCATATTCTCAGGTAAATCTACCATCGGAAAAATGCTTACCAAATCAATTATGGGTTACTTGGTTGCATTTGGTGCCGCAATAGTATTATATTTTTTAATTGCTAAAAAGGTTGAAAAATATTTTATAGACCACAAATATTTAAAAGCAGATAATAAATGGGTTGTTTTGCAATGGTTATCTACTGGTTTTTTATGGAGCCAATGGTTAATTCAAGACCTTGCTAACATTTATGTGTTTTTGCCAAGAGAGTTACCTCTTTCTTATCTAATATTTTCGTTGGTTCTAATCTTATCGCTAATCTGCTACATTTTCTATAACAAAGGTGGATCGATACAGAAAATTGTAACCTCCAAAACCAATACTACCGATATAAGATCTGCCACCATTATCGACTTTATTTATGGTATTATCTTATTAATATTTAAAGAGATAAGTAATATACCAATGAGTACTACATGGGTTTTTGTTGGTTTATTAGCCGGTAGAGAGTTTGCCATATCTTACCAATTAAATATACAAAGTTTTGCCACTGTTTTCCAGCTGGTACTAAGAGATCTTGCAAAAATTATGTTGGGTCTTGTAGTAAGTATTTTACTGGTTTTACTGATCTCTATGCTTCAGTAAAAGCACCTTTCATCCAGTTTTTATTACCAGTAAGAAACACTTACTGGTAATAAAATCACTGTCCCTTCTGCCTTTTATCCGAAATCAATTATATTAGCGACTCTTATTAAGCTGAAACAGCTCTCAATATTCTGAGAGTAAGTGAAACCAATAGCTAATAAAGGCTATTTATACTAAATTAAGCAAATATCTATGAGCAATTTGTTAGATTTTGAAAAGCCAATTGCAGAGCTGGAAGCAAAACTTCAAGAAATGGAAGCAATGGCTGAGAATAACGATGTTGACATTAAAGAGGCAATCGATTCACTGGAGCAAAAAATAAACGAACTTAAAGTGAATACCTTTAAGAATCTTACTCGCTGGCAAAGGGTACAACTATCTCGTCACCCAGAGAGACCTTACACCCTCGATTACATTTACGAAATCACCTCCGATTTTATCGAGATACATGGTGATAGAAATGTAAAAGATGATAAGGCAATGGTTGGTGGATTAGGTACCATTGATGGTAAAACCTTTATGCTCATAGGTCAGCAAAAAGGTAGAAACACCAAGCAAAGACAAATGCGTAACTTTGGTATGCCTAACCCTTCTGGCTATAGAAAGGCGCTCCGTCTGATGAAAATTGCTGAAAAATTTAATAAACCTATCATCTGCTTTATAGATACTCCTGGTGCATTCCCGGGTATAGAAGCCGAAGAAAGAGGCCAAGCAGAAGCAATTGCACGTAACTTAAAAGAAATGTTTATGCTTAAAGTGCCAATTATCTGTATTGTAATTGGTGAAGGAGCATCTGGAGGTGCACTAGGTATTGCAATTGGCGATAAGGTATTTATGCTCGAAAACACTTGGTACTCTGTAATTTCACCTGAAAACTGCTCTACTATTCTTTGGAGAAGCTGGGATTACAAAGAACAAGCTGCAGAAGCAATGAAGCTAACTGCCGAGGATATGAAAAAAGCCAAATTAGTAGATGGTATTATTGAAGAACCACTTGGTGGTGCACATACCGACTATAAGATTATTACTCAGGCTGTAAAAGATACAATTCTTAAAGAAACTGCCAAGTTGGAAAAACTAAGTGTAGAAAAGAGAATAGAAAAAAGAATTGCTAAATTCTCAGAAATGGGCGTGGTAGTAGAATAAGAATTCTAAAAATATATAAACAAAAAAACCGATGCATGCATCGGTTTTTTTTATGTTCTATATTCAAAGTCTATGAATTATTGAATAACTGATTCTAGTTTTTCAAGAATACGACCTTTCGTTTTAAGATTATTCACAAAGTTATTTCTCTGCTGAAAAATATTCATATTAGAAGTTGAACGCATACCTTGTGCTAGCACAAATGCATGTTTTTTCTGGAAGTCTTCTAACTCCTGTTCATCTTTCTTAATAGACTCTTTCAACACTAAAATTCTAAGCC
>PBYL01000224.1 GCA_002729595.1 Thalassovita sp.
AAAATTAGAAAGATTTTCCCGGCAGGACACAAATTGGGGTTTGAATACACAAGTTTACACAAAGATGGCACAGGTACTGACGAGGATACTGCTCTAATTGAAGCAAACAAAATTGCATTAATAAAAAAAGACAATTCATATAGCAAAACTTTTAATGAAATAGTTGAATCTACCAACAACTATATAATTAGAAATAAAGGTGCGGCAAACATTACCGACGTTCAAGACCTTGCAGAAAGAAAGTCTAAATCTTTGGAAGACAGCATCGATACATCCATTGCATTTCCGCTATATTTAGGTCTATTAGGTACATTTACGGGTGTAATTATCGGTCTTATCAAAATTGCAAGTATGGGTGTTAGCGACTCGGCCATACAGTCTTTTATTGGTGGAGTATTAATAGGTATGATCGCCTCAGCATTTGGTTTATTTTTAACTGTAAGAAGTAATTACATCTATAAAGAGGCTAAAAAAGATCGTGATAATGATCTTTATGAATACCTTAACTTTATAAGAATTAATCTTATTTCAAGGTCTTACAAAGCGATGCCTGTTGATATGAAAAAAATTCAATATCAACTTTCTGCTTTTACAGATGAGTTCACTACTTACCAACATAACTTGAGCGCTTCTTTAGGTAATACACTTAAGAGATTCGAAGAACTACAAGAAGTGATGGAAGGCATAAAAGGGCTTGAACCAGGTCTAAAACACATCGCTCAATCCATTAGAGACAATAATGATTTGGTGGTTAAACAGTCTGAGACAATTGGTAATATTACCCGCAGAACTGCCAGTATGACTCAAGAAATTGATGATCATTTGCTTAGAGTTGACGGAAAAATCCAACAACTTGCTGTAAGTGAAAATGGAGCATCGACAGATATTTACGAAGAAAGTAAAACTGTGAATAAAGCGATACTTGCCAGATTAGAAGAAACTGAATCTTCTAACAAGCAAATTGCTGCTCAAATCGGTAATCTTTACTCTTTCTTACAAAAATCTTTAGACAGTTCTGACTCAGGAAGTGGCAGTTTTCTTAACTCTTTCTCTTTCCGTTTATTTACCTTTTTAGGTACTGTGCTATTTATTTTAGGAATCACAATTGGCATTTGGTATCTCAGCAATGAGATTATCCCACTTTATATGTAAGAAATTGGTTAAAAAACTAGTTTCTTACAATTCATGAATCTCAAAACATCATAGTTATGAAAAACGATTCTAAAAATATATTCTGGGCAAGTTATGCTGATTTAATGACAGCCTTGTTCATAATTACCCTAACTCTTTTTGTACTGAGCTACAAAATGTTCAAAGACAAAGAAGCAGGGCTAGAAGACTTAAAACAAGAGCTTTTATTAAGAAGTGACAAGATTGCTCAACAAGAAGAAGAGCTTGATAGAATAAGCAGCTACCTCATATCTGAAAAAAATCTGGCTGATTCATTAGTAAAACAGTTAGAAAATGAGAGAGGTAGATTGTTGGTAATGGAAGAAGAATTTAGAAAGTTAAAAGAAATTGAAGAAGCAATTTCTAAACTAGATTCGAGATACTTTGCCTATCAACCTCAATTTAAGCGACATGTGCTAAAATCTGATGTGCAGTTTTCTACTGGTAGTGCCATTATCAAACAAGAGTACCATCAAATGCTAGAAAATGCAGGTCGTGCACTTAAAACTTTAATGGACAGCCTCGAAAATAGCTTGAATATCAAATACTTACTCGTAATTGAAGGTAGTGCATCTCAAGATAACTACTCACGAAACTATGAATTAAGTTACGAAAGAGCACTCCAACTTAAAAAGCTTTGGAACCGACAAGGGGTTGAATTTGATGAGGATAAAATCCAAGTAATTATTTCTGGTAGTGGTACAGGAGGTATCGGTCGTGTTAAAAATAATGAGAAGTTAAATCAACGCTTTCTTATTTACATCATTCCTAAGGTTGGTACTATTGATACTGTCGATTGGGAAAAATTAAAAAAGATTAGCTCAGGTTTAAATAATGATGAAGCCGAGGAGCAAGAAGATGATAATAGTTTTTTTTAAACTAATCTCAGCATTAATCATTAACTCTTTTATTTTTGCCTGAACATAAAGCAAAATAAATGATGATTACAGGATTTTTTATTCAAAACATCTGTTACCATTTTGAATAAAAAATCCTGTTTCGTTTCCGATCTATGAAAGCAAAACTTGTTTACATAAAAATTCCAGTATTTACAGTGTTAGCGATGTTGTTAATTACCTCTTGTGGTAGGGAATTACAACTATACGAATGGGAAACCATGGACCTTATGCTGCTCAATACAGAAACACGAGATACACTAGCTAATAACGCTGAAATAGAAGCTTCTAAATTTTCTATTCTGGTTAATTTGAATGCAGAAAATGTAGTCTCTCTCGGTTCTAGCGACTGGTTAACTTACTCTAATGGTTTTCAGGCTAATGATGTAATTGAGAGCATTGAAATTATAAGTAGCGAAGATTACAATGATGTTTTTCCAACAGGAGAATTATTAAATGATGTGTTCTATGCATCTTTTATAAATGAACCAGAAACAAGTTTACCTTTAGATGAATTTATCGAAAGATTTGGTTCAGAATCTGGCAGAATTGAAAGCGGATTTGAATTAATTCCTAATATTGTGGGTGAAGGTGCTCCTAGAGAAGGCATAAGAACATTTACAGTAACTTTAGAGCTGGAAAAGAACGGAACCTTCCAAAAAACGACTGATAATGTAAGCATCTATTAAACATCAAACATTATTACAGCAATGAGTGATACTAACAAATACATTTTACCCGCAGGAGTTTCAGGATTTTACAAAGAAGGTGAAGACACACCTGCTTCTATAGACGTTTATCAGTTTAGAAAAGCATGTGAAAATCTAGTAGAAAAAACAGGTTATCAGCTACAAGCATTTTACGATTTCACTTTAAGTAAAACCAAAAGCTACCACCTAGCTGTAGTTCAGAAACCAGATAATAGCTATATTCTGATTTTTTGTAATCGCTACTACCCTATCATTGCATTTAGTAAAGTACTTGATGTCAAAAACATCAATCAAGCAGATTTTGATTTGCCAGAAAATGAGTTTTTTGATAGTGATCAATTTGCTGCATTCTTTAAAGCTGATTATGAAGTGCTTACTTGCGATTACCTGTCAATCACGGTTGATGCGGATAATGAAGAAGATGCTGTTGCAGTAAAGAAACTTACTTTCTACGAATTTGCAGAGTTTTCATTCTGGAAACCTCAAACTTTAGGCGAGATTATTTTTAACGACTGGGGGTGATTTATTTAATAGCAGCCACAAATCCATATTCCCACAAGCCTTTTTTTAATGCTTTATGCTGGCAGATAGTAGACAAAGCATGTCTTTCTTGAAAGGGTAATTGCTTCCTTATTTTAGAAGGTATAAGTCTTAAAGGAAAAGCAGCTATTACACCGAGAGTCCCTAACACATATAGCCTGGATGAACTTGGCAATACATTTTTGCTTACATTTTGATAATGAAATTCATCGAAACCTGCTTTTGCTACCTCAGCTTCAAACTCTTCTCTACTTTGCAAATAAGGAATATGGTAACCTTCAAACCAGTTGCTCATAAGATCGGCTTCTTTTTGGTTTGCCGGGGGCTTAGATATAAAATAATCAGCAATTAAAAGTACTCCTTTGGGCTTCAACATTCGGTAACACTCTTGAATAAACCTAGTCTTGTCATCACAATGAAAAAAACTTTCTGTAGCCCAGATTACATCAAAAGTATTATCATTAAGATTACTGTGTAGATAATCTAATTCGAGAAAATTTACTTGCTCTTCTAATTGAAATCTTTTTGCTTTTTGCCTCGCCTCTTTGAGTTGAGTATTGCAAATATTTAAACCAGTAACCGCTGCATCAAATTTATTAGCTAAAAAAAAAGCAGCTCCTCCTACTCCACAACCCATATCAAGCACTTTGGCATTTTTGGGTATAGTCGCCATCTCAGAAAGCTTAACTTTGTGTAATTGTAAAGATTCACTATGGTTTTTAGTGTTTTTTTCCCAATACCCATAATGGATAGAACTAGAAGAGTTTTTATCCCAAAATAAACTATACAGAAAATGAGCTCTTTTGTAAGAGTGGTCTATCTCCTTTAAAAGTTGCTGATGCATATAAATAAAAAATCCTGCCGTGGGGCAGGATTTAAATTAATCAAGTTTTAAAACTGCCATAAAGGCTTCTTGTGGAATTTCCACATTACCTACTTGGCGCATTCTTTTCTTACCTTTTTTCTGTTTCTCTAACAGCTTTCTCTTACGCGTAATATCACCACCATAACACTTAGCCAATACGTTTTTACGCAAAGCTTTCACTGTTTCACGAGCAATAACTTTTGTACTGATTGCTGCCTGAATAGCAATTTCGAATTGTTGACGAGGTAAAAGCTCTTTCAATTTCTCACAAATTTTCTTACCCCACTCATAAGCTTTATCTTTGTGTACAATCGCAGAAAGTGCATCAACCACTTCACCATTAAGCATAATATCTAGCTTAACCAACTTAGAAGTTCTGAAACCAGTAATTTCGTAATCAAGTGAAGCATAACCTCTTGAAATTGTCTTCAATTTATCGTAAAAATCGAATACAATTTCTGCCAAAGGCATATCAAACTTCAACTCTACTCTATCTGAAGTTAGGTAAATCTGATTTTTAAGTTGTCCCCTCTTTTCCATACAAAGTGCAATTACAGGACCTACAAAATCGGCCTTTGTAATAATTGATGCGTGTATGAAAGGTTCTTCAACATGGTCTATTAGGTTTGGAGCAGGC
Organism: Thalassovita sp.; assembly: GCA_002729595.1. Lineage (GTDB taxonomy): Bacteria > Bacteroidota > Bacteroidia > Cytophagales > Flammeovirgaceae > Chondrinema. The sequence goes on from PBYL01000224.1 coordinate 4,819, forward strand.
ATATCAGAAGGTGCATTCACAATAATCAACTCACCTTTTGTGCTATATGCTTTAAATTGAACTGATGGAACTGTAGTAACTACAGTCATATCAAATTCTCTCTCAAGTCTCTCTTGTACAATTTCCATATGGAGCATTCCAAGGAAACCGCAACGGAAACCAAAACCTAAAGCCGCAGAAGTTTCAGGCTCCCAAACCAAAGATGCATCGTTTAACTGCAACTTCTCCATAGAAGACCTTAGTTCTTCAAACTCTGTAGTATCAACAGGATAAATACCCGCAAATACCATTGGTTTTACGAATTCGAAACCTTTTATGGCATTACTACAAGGTCTGCTTACATGGGTAATAGTATCACCTACTTTTACTTCTCTCGCTACTTTAATTCCAGAAATAAGGTACCCAACATTACCTGCAGAGATTGTATCTTTTGCAGTCTGTTTTAATTTTAGAATACCAATTTCGTCTGCACCGTAAGTTTTCCCAGTCGCCACAAACTTTACTTGATCTCCCTTCTTTATTTGACCGTTCATTACACGGAAATAAACTTCAACCCCTCTGTAAGAGTTAAATACTGAATCGAAAATTAGTGCTTGCAACGGTGCTTCAGGATCACCTTTAGGCGCAGGGATTCTCTTAACAATTGCTTCGAGGATGTCAGTAATTCCAATTCCTTCTTTAGCACTGGCTTTAATAATATCTTCTGGTTCGCAACCGATCAAATCTATAATCTGATCTGACACCTCTTCTGGCATCGCACTCGGAAGATCAATTTTATTTAAAACAGGAATAATCTCAAGGTTTTGATCTAATGCAAGATACAAGTTAGATATAGTTTGAGCTTCAATTCCCTGTGCTGCATCTACAATTAAAAGCGCACCTTCACAAGCTGCAATAGCTCTAGATACTTCGTATGAAAAATCGACGTGACCTGGAGTATCAATCAAGTTTAATGTATATGTCTCACCTTCAAACTGATAATCCATTTGAATAGCATGACTCTTAATGGTAATACCTCTTTCTCTTTCCAAGTCCATATCATCTAGCAACTGGGCTTGCATTTCTCTATGAGTTACAGTTTGTGTAGACTCAAGCAAGCGATCTGCTAGGGTACTTTTACCATGGTCTATGTGAGCAATAATGCAAAAATTCCTGATATTCTTCATGTTGCAAATCTATAAACAATTCTGCAATAAAATGATGCAGTATATGCAAATAAGTATGTGAGTAAATACTGATTTTTTTAAAAAGCAGATAAAGTCTGTTTAGTATCTCCTTTAAAAATCTTTTAACAATTTGTTTAATCCTTAAAATTCCTTGAACTGAAAAACTAATTAAAATCAGTTAAACAAGCCCAAAAACAGCTATTTTTCCTTAAATTGATAGCCCCTAATGATAATTACTTATAATAATTTAACCTTATTAAAATCTTTAGCAAATGGTAAAGAAAATAGTTTTAACTGAGAATGAGATTCCGGAAAAATGGTATAACATTCAGGCTGATATGCCCAATCCTTCCTTGCCACCACTTCATCCCGGAACCAAACAACCAATCGGGCCAGAAGACCTAGCTCCACTCTTTCCTATGGAATTAATCAAACAAGAAGTTTCTCAAGAAAGATGGATTGACATTCCAGAAGAAGTGAGAGATGTTTATAAAATATGGAGGCCTACACCACTATTTAGAGCCAGTAATTTTGAAAAATTACTAGGCACAGATTGTAAAATCTATTATAAATATGAAGGAACAAGTCCATCTGGTTCACATAAACCAAATACCGCTGTTCCGCAGGCATATTATAATAAAATGGAAGGTGTAAAAAGAATTACTACCGAAACAGGTGCTGGACAATGGGGAAGCGCATTAAGTTTTGCTTGTCAACATTTCGGTATCGAATGCGAGGTTTATATGGTTAAAATTAGCTACGAGCAAAAGCCATATAGAAAGTTATTAATGAATACTTGGGGTTCTAAAGTTTATCCGTCTCCAACCAACTTAACGGAAGCTGGTAAAAAAGTTTTGGCTGCAAACCCAGACTCTCCAGGAAGTTTAGGTATTGCTATCTCAGAAGCTGTTGAAAGAGCTGCCATGGATCCAGATACCAAATATTCTTTAGGAAGTGTATTAAACCATGTTTTAATGCACCAAACCATTGTTGGACAAGAGGCCATACTCCAAATGGAAAAAGCAGGCGATTTTCCAGATATTGTAATCGCTCCTTTTGGTGGAGGTTCTAATTTCGCTGGTTTATCATTTCCATTCCTACAATATAAAATTAATGAAGGGAAGAACATCCGCTGCATAGCCAGTGAGCCTGCATCTTGCCCTAAACTTACAAAAGGCCAGTTCCGCTACGATTTTGGAGATACAGTTGGTTTAACCCCATTATTACCTATGTATACCCTAGGCCATAATTTTGTGCCCGCTCCTTTACATGCAGGTGGTTTACGTTACCACGGCGCAGGTGTATTAGTTAGTCAATTATTAAAAGATAAATTAATTGAAGCTGAAGCTGTACAACAGCTCGATAGTTTTGATGCCGGAGTAAAATTTGCCAAAGCAGAAGGTATTTTACCAGCTCCTGAAGCTAACCATGGAATTGCCAGCGTGGTAAATGCAGTAAACCAAGCGAAAGAGGAAGGTGTAAGCAAAACTATTTTATTCAATCTTTGTGGACATGGGCATTTTGATATGAGTGCATATGAAGCTTATTACGCTGGAAAGCTTACAAATCACTTCCTTTCTGACGAAGAATTGACTGCAAACTTGAAAGAATTAGAGGATATTCCTGTAGAGTAATGGAATCCACATATTTTATGATATCAATCATATTTCGAAGTAGAAATACATCATGTGCACTATAAGCACTTTACTACATCTTTGTAACAGATATGCAATGCATTGATGTATGCTTTGAGATAGCCAATAAATAGCTTGGGATATCTCCTCTTCGCTTGGAGAGGAGATATTTTTTTTTCAATTTAATCTACTTATAAACCAAATCACTATGAATGCTTTTAACCCGGAGTTACAGACCAAGTGTTACCATTGTGGTGATGACTGTGGTAAACATCCAATTACTGCACACGATAAACTGTTTTGTTGTGAAGGTTGCAAAACTGTTTATGAGATTTTACAAGAAAGTAATCTGTGTAATTATTATCAGATTGAAAAAACTCCCGGTTTAAAGAATAAGAAAAGCACCACTCAAAAATATGCCTTTCTGGATATTGAATCTATAAGAGATGAGTATATCCATTTCTCTAATAATCAAATTACTGGTATTTCATTTTTTATTCCTGCAATACATTGTAGTTCATGTATCTGGTTGTTGGAAAACCTAAATAAATTGCACGATGCTGTTTTGCGTGTAATTGTCGATTTCCCTAAAAAAGAAGTAACTATCACTTTTAAGGAAGATCAACTTAGTCTGCGCCAACTTGCCGAATTACTTGAACAAATAGGTTATCATCCACAAATAGATGCCTCACCTCAAAAAAAGAAACAGAAAAAAGGTTTACCGAAAAGCTTCTACTTTAAGCTCGGTATCGCTGGTTTTTGCTTTGGCAATATTATGCTTCTAAGCATTCCAGAATATTTGGGTATGGGCGCCGAGTCTGACACTGAATTTGTGAAATTCTTTAGTTGGTTAAATCTTTTTCTTTCTCTACCTGTATTTTTTTACAGCAGTACAGAATATTTAGTTTCTGCATGGAAAGGTATTAAGCAGAAATTTATCAATATGGATGTGCCTATCTCACTTGGTATTATCACACTATTTACCAGAAGCGCTTACGAAATTATTACTGCGACTGGTGCCGGTTATATGGACTCTTTGGCAGGTTTGGTATTTTTCCTTTTAGTAGGTAAATGGTATCAACAAAAAACATATGCTGCACTTTCTTTCGATAGAGATTATGCCTCTTACTTTCCCGTGAGTGTAACTATTATTAAAAAGGGAAATGTGCATGAAAACATCCTGCTTAAAGATTTACAACCCGGAGAAAGAGTATTAATAAGAAACCAAGAGTTGATTCCAGCAGATGCGATTCTTTTAAAAGGAAATGCACAGATTGATTACAGCTTTGTAACTGGTGAGTCTGATCCTGTTGAGAAAAAATCTGGAGATATATTGTATGCTGGTGGCCGACAAAGCGGACAAGCCATCGAGATTGAGATTAAAAAACAAGTTGAAAATAGTTACCTTACCAAACTTTGGAATCAAGAAATATTTAAGAAAGAAAAAGAAACTGGTCTTACTGTTTTAGCAGATAATGTAGGTAAATACTTTACTTTTTTCATTATCTTATTAAGCTTATGTACTGGTGCTTTTTGGTATGTATATCAGCCTGATATGGTAGCTATTATCGTAACTTCCGTTTTGATAGTTGCTTGCCCTTGTGCATTGGCTTTAACTATTCCATTCACATTTGGAAATGCCACTAGAATCTTGGGTAAAAAGGGAATCTATCTCAAAAACACCAATACGATAGAAACACTTTCGAAAGTAGACACGATTCTATTTGATAAAACTGGCACACTCACAATTCTAGATGCAGGGAAAATCAGATATTATGGTAAAGATTTAACTGATGAATATAAGAGCATTATCAAGAGTATTACTGCACACTCAACTCACCCACTAAGTGCCAACTTAAACCAGTATTTAATTGAGGTAAACCGATTAACAAATTTCGATACCTATCAAGAAGAGTCTGGAAAAGGGATAAAAGCAACTTTAGCTGATAAAACCTTTAAACTAGGAAGTGCTTCTTACACAAAAGCAGTAGTGGAAAACATCAATCAAAACACCCGAGTATATTTTGCTGAAAATGATGAGATGATCGGCTATTTTGAGTTTGGCAATTTATACAGAAAAGGTTTTGAGAATGTGATGGATGATTTAGCTGAAAAATATGAATTGCACTTATTATCTGGAGATAATGCCAATGAGAAAAAGAACTTGGAACAATTCTTTGGAAGTGTAGATCATATGCATTTTAACCAATCGCCACAAGACAAGCTGGATTATGTAAAGCAATTGCAGCAAAAAGGTAAAAAAGTATTAATGGTAGGCGATGGTTTAAACGATGCTGGAGCTTTAAGACAAAGTGAT
>PBYL01000225.1 GCA_002729595.1 Thalassovita sp.
AGCTATTACAACAACAGGCATTTCTTCGTCAATTAAAGCAATTGGCCCGTGTTTCATTTCTGCTGCCGGATAACCCTCAGCGTGAATATAAGAAATCTCTTTAAGTTTAAGTGCACCTTCTAGAGCTACCGGAAAATTGTATCCTCTTCCTAAATAAAGGAAATTGGTAGCATCTTTATATAATGCAGAAATCTTTTCGATTTCTGCATTCAGAGAAAGTACAGTCTTAATTTTTTCTGGAATGCTTTCTAATTGTCTAGAGAGGTCTTTAAACTGATTGTCTGTAATGGTCTTTTTAGCTTTAGCCAACATTAAAGCCATAATGTATAAAACAGTTAGCTGAGCAGTAAAAGCTTTTGTACTTGCTACACCAATTTCAGGTCCAGCGTGTGTGTATGCTCCTTCATGCGAAGCTCTGGCAATTGAAGAACCTACTACATTACAAACCCCTAAAATTATTGCACCTTTACTTTTTGCTAACTCTATCGCAGCTAAAGTATCTGCAGTTTCACCAGATTGAGAGATTGCTAATAAAACATCTCCTTTATTTACAATCGGATTTCTATATCTAAACTCAGAAGCATACTCTACTTCTACTGGAGTTCTTGTAATTTCTTCAATTACATATTCTGCCACTAAACCAGCATGCCAAGATGTTCCACATGCTACAATAATAATTCTTTGAGCTTCTACTAAGTCTTTTAAATGTTTTCTTATTCCTCCTAGTAAAGCATGATCTTTTTCTGAGATCAATCTACCACGCATACAGTCAGCAACTGATCTTGGTTGCTCGAAAATTTCTTTTAACATGAAATAATCAAAACCACCTTTCTCTATAGCTTCCAGCTCCATTTCTAAAGTATGGATATATGGAGACTGCTCAACAGAATCTATATTTTTAATATTAATTCCAACACCTCTATTGATGATGGCAATTTCTTCATCATTTAAATACACTACATTTTTAGTGTATTCTACAATTGGTGTTGCATCCGATGCTAAGAAAAATTCACCATTCGCCTCTCCTATTCCAACTACAAGTGGACTCCCTTTTCTAGCGGCAATTAACTGATCAGGATTATCTTTTGAGATAATTACAATAGCATAAGCACCAACTACTTTTGTTAAGGCAATTCTAACAGCTTCGTCTAGTGCACAGTTGTTATTTTTCTGGATATCTTCAATAAAATGAATAAAAACCTCAGAATCGGTTTCACTTGAGAAATGATGCCCTTTAGATTGAAGTTCTTTTTTAATTGAAGCATAATTTTCGATGATGCCATTATGAATGATTGCCAGATTATGATCTGAAGAAAAGTGAGGGTGCGCATTAACATCATTCGGTTCGCCATGGGTAGCCCAACGGGTGTGTCCAATTCCAATTTTGCCTTCTGGAAACTTGTTGTTGAAGGTTTTTTCCAGGTCTGCAACTTTACCTTGTTTCTTGTATACATTCAGGTCATTGTTAAGCACAGCAACTCCTGCACTGTCATAACCTCTGTACTCCAGCCTCTTTAAGCCTTTAATCAAGACATCGTAAGCTTGTTTTTCACCAATGTAAGCAACAATACCACACATAAAAAAATCAAAAAAGTTTAAAAAATATTTTAACAATAATAAGAGTAGATATATTCAAATAATAGATTTTTTTATGAAATATTTGATATGGGCAAAAAAATAAACTCCTTATTTACTAAGGAGTTTATTTTTATTGAGCTAATTGACAGTAATTATTCTGAACCATTTTCTTTTGTATAGAAAATTCTTAACACAATTGGGTCAGTTTCATAATTACTATCTCCTATAATACTTCTTGCAATACTTCTACTACTGTTAAATGGATTAAACATCAATCCATTATTCTCTAAACTCCCATTTAATATACTCTGTATATAAGTTGTTATATCCATTACTGGGTAAGTTCCAGCTCTTGCGTTGTATGTTAAAGAGAGAATAAGATCATCGCTTACAGCCGACGAACTTACTGGTGTTAAAGTAAGACCTTCTCGTAACAATAACCTGTTAGGATCGAAATTCCCATCTTCATCTAAAGCAAAGAATCGCATAGCCGAAGGTGGAGTACCATGCACCAATGGGCTTAGCTCAACTGGGTCAAATGAGAGTTCGACTTTGTTAATTGCCAGATTTGGATTTTGTTTTGCAAAATCATCTAGGTATGGGAATTTAATCTTTGTAGTTAAACCAACACCAGACTGTACATAAGCTTCATTACCAGTTTCAGCAGTATTTATCTCATCTCCAAATTGTAAACCTGCTAAGTAATCTGTATTCGTAAAGTCTACATCTGCATGATAGAAAGATCTACCTATGTAGAAAGACTGCACCTTTGAGGTGGTATCACCTGGTAAAGAATAATACAGTTTAAATGAGAAGTTGGAGTAAGTCTGAGAATTGTCTAGGGCAAAACTGAGGGTATGCATATCTGCTTCAGTGTCGCTCACCTGTAATTTTAGACCTTTCAAGATTTCTTCTTCAAAGCTATCTTGATCTTGCATAGCAGCAGCCGTTCTATTTGAAAACAACATTTCTCCTAATGCATCCATTCTCATACTCATTCTGTCGAGCGTATCCAATTCAGGGTTAATGGTAACCGAGCCTAAAAGCTCATTATTTACATCAACAATAGTATTGCTCTGATAGTAATAAATAGTGTCAACGATAAATTCATTTATCGAATAAGCTTCTATTGTTTGATCTAAAGTTTCATCTCCCGAAATCACACTATACGAAAGCACTAGTTTAGCAGAATCAAATACAGCTTCATTCCCACTTTCAATAAAAGTTTCAATAAAAGTTGAATTTACTTCTGTTGGAATGAGAAGCTTAAAAAATGACTCAGTAGTAGTGCGGCCAAATTTTTCATCATTTTCAGTACCTACCAATAAAGCATTATTGGTAACAATAGAGTCAAGATAAACTACTGAGGTTTCAATAGTTATAGTGTCTGTAAATGAGGCTTTTAGTAGTAGATCAGAGTCTTGTAAAGTATCACCAATCGATTCTACATCATTACAAGATGTAAAGTATAAAAGGATTACTATAGCTAGTAATCCTTTATTAAAATGATTGATAAAGACTTTACTCAAATTTAAAGTGCTACCCCACAAGTTCGTTGTAAATTTCATAGTAAGAGTCTAAATAATTTCCGTTATTGGCTTCAATAACATTGATTTTTTTACTTTCTTCAAATTCTTTTAAAAGTCCGTTTACATTAATATCAGCTTCTTTGCTTGCTTTGGTTACTAGATCTGAATATTCTGCACCTATCTTAATAAACCCGTTAAAATCTGCTGATTCAAGGCTTGAAAGCATATTGTCTTCAATATCCATCATTTTTACCTTATTCAACAAATCATCATTAAATTTAAATTCAAATCCTGTATTAAATACTGTAAATACAGTTTTTGCATCCTTAAACATTGGATCGTTTTTGTAGGTAGTTTTCAGATACATCGGTATCAAGCTGGTCATCCAATCATTGCAATGAACTATGTCTGGCGCCCAACCCAATTTCTTTACCGTTTCGATTACGCCCTTGCAAAAAAAGATAGCTCTCTCATCGTTGTCGTTGTAGAATTTTTCCTGTTTGTCTTTAAAAACAGATTTGCGATGAAAATAATCTTCATTGTCTATAAAGTATACTTGTAGTTTTGCACTTGGTATTGAGGCTACTTTTATAGTTAATGGTTTTTCTTCATCACCCACTGGAATGTTAATTCCAGATAATCTAACAACTTCATGTAAGCGGTTTTTTCGTTCGTTAATTATTCCGAACCTTGGAACCAGAATTCTGATTTCCATACCTCTTTCTTGCATTGATTGAGGCAACTTTCTAACATAGTCAGCAACTTCGGAACTTTTTAAAAAGGGATTGATCTCACTGGAGACGTAGAGAATTTTTATCTTTGCCATGTTTTTGGACTTTTACATTTATTTTAGTACAAAAATACAAAAAAATAAAGGTATTCCCATATTTATCCCTCACAAAAGCAGATTTTACAGTTAATTATTATTTTGCACATTTTTAAAAATCTTGCAGTTTCTTGTAGAAATGCAGACTTTCTATTAAAAGATGCCTGAATAAAATAAAATTATTTTGAAGAATTTATAAATTGTTTATGAATAGAAAATCCTCTTTGAATAGAATCTGTACCGTAATATGGATCGCTAAAATCGCTGATATATTCAAGCGAAATCTGAAGCTCTTCAATTAAGCCTATAGAATCTGCATAAAGTTCCCATTTTACATTCTTATCGACTAAGCTCGAATCATTTTGAGATACGATTTTCAGGGTGTTATCGAATTCTTCGTATGCTTGCTTAAAGTCTTGAACAGTGTAGAGTTGCTCATCAAAAGTATTTAAAGCATTGCCATCCCACTGCTTATTTATAGACAATGGTAAAGCTAATTTTATATAGGGAGTGTTATGTTCTGTTTTTATAATTCGGTTAAAATCGTACCTCACCGACCAAACAGAATCTAATTGCCAATTTTGTATTGTATCAGTCCTAGTATAGAGAAATACTTTTTGAATGATGTTACCTGTTAGATCAGATAAAGTATCGCCGATCTCTTCTTTTAGATAATATCTGCTCGTATCTGTTGCCTCAAATTCTTTGTAGGTGATTTTTTCAACTGCATATTCAACATAATGGCCTTCGTTTAAAGGATAAAAACTTGCGCCATACAAACTGCTTGGTGGTTCTATTTCACTCTCTGAACAGGATACAAAATGAGCAAAAAAGTATAGTAATAATATAAGCTTAAAAAATTCTCTAATCTGATGCATTTTTTTTCTTTCAAAAACGCATCGTTAATCAGCATATTGAAGAAAATTAAGAGAAAGAATTGAATTAACTGGTGAATCTTTCTAGCACCTTTTGTATAAGGCTATCAATAGCATCAGCCGGCTTTTTAGAGAATTTTTGAATAGCCCTATTCGCAATAATAGCATTCACTGAAAGCATATCATGCTTCAACATTTGCCCAAAAGCATAATAACCTGCGGTTTCCATTTCAAAATTGCTTAAGTAAAAGCCATCTTCGTTAAAAGCTGTGAGTTTATCTAAAAAGTCTGGTGTTTTTACAGGTGCTCTCAACACTCTTCCCTGTGGTGCATAAAACCCTGGACTAGTTACTGTATTTCCCTGTACCATATCAAAACCAATTTGATTGAGTAGAGTCTCAGAACAAGAAACAAAATAAGGCGTACTTGGTAGGTTTACCAATTGTTTAATATTTCGGCAAAGGTCTTTATGTTCTTTTTTCTGATACAATTTGTAAAAACCCATTAGGTTATCAATACCAATTGCATTTACAGAAACCAGATGACTATCGAGTTTTACATCTGCTCGCATGGTGCCAGAAGTGCCAATTCTTACAATTTTAAGCTTTTTTCTTCTAGCTTTTCTTTTTCTATTCTTAAAGTTGATACTGGCTAATGCATCAAGTTCTGTCATTAAAATCTCCACATTATCAGTACCGATTCCACTAGAAATTACTGTGATTTTTTTGCCATTCAGTGTACCTGTATGAGTAATAAACTCTCTTTTGTTCATTTCAAAATCTACAGTATCGAAATATCTACTCACCTGATGGACTCTACCTGGATCGCCAACCACAATAATATTTTCAGCAATGTCTGATGGTTTTAAGTTTAAATGATAAACACTGCCATCATTATTAATAATAAGCTCAGATTCTGGGAAATCAACAGATAAACTTTTGATTTTTTTTGTGTCAGGTGAATGCATATATCTTTAGCAAAAAATTATAGTTAACGCTTGAAATATAATGCATTTACAAAAAAAATACTACCCAAATGGGTAGTATTTAAAAATATAATTTGGCGTTTACAATTTATTTATCTCCAGCATCAGTACGAACTTTAATAATAAAATCAGTTGTACTTTCCATAATTTTATCATACTTCAATTTAATAAACTCTACATCCTTTAACCTTATAGCATTCTTGCCTTCTTCTAAATATTCTATAGAAAATAACAAGCCTTCAAGCTTGGCAACAGTAGAAGTATATTGAACCCATAAATCTTTAGAATCGAGTAGTTTTTGCAATATGCCAATTACAGTTAAGAAACCACTTATTATCAAAGCCATGGTATTAAAGGTTTTTTCAAGTCCTTCAATATTTAAACCTAATAAAATGGTTACTACCGCTGCCATCAAAGTGGACATTACTCTAATTACAAAAGTTCTTACTTTGTTTTTTCTTCTCTCCTTTTTATAAAAAGAAACTTCTTTCTCAACTTTGCCTTTTATCTTGTTAAGTTTACTTTGTGCTTCTGCAATTTCTTCTTCAAACCTTGGCTTGTATCGGTCTTCCTCTACATCTTTTAAAACATATTTATAGCCAGTGTCAGGAATTTCATCATTCTCAATTGGTGGGACAATTTTAGGCAACGGACTTTGTGTAGACTTCTCACTTACAGCAATAGGCTCTTCACCTTGAAGTAAATCTTGATCCATATTTATTTAGTTTGTTAGAAATTGTTTATTAAATGCTAGTCTAAAAGCTACTTTTTAAATACTTATTCGTTAGATTTATTATAGCTATGAAATGAAAAAAAACATGTATTTTTGCTCAGTTTCATACGCTGTGTGCTTTTTGATGGGGATTTGAATTTTTTTTCGCGAAAAAGTATTTTTCTTAAAATACTGTGAACAATTACCCTTACTTTTTTTATTATATATGTACAAACATAATCCACCAAGTTTCGATGAAGACAATTGAAGAATTGAGCCTTAACAATATGGTAGTTATTGAAAAGTATCTTAACGACCAGATGACTGAAGATGAAAAAATTTCATTTCTTAAGCAAATGGAAAAAGATAAGGATCTTAGAGAGGATTTCGAAATGGCTAGAGAAGTCTATATAGATATTAATATAGGCGGCGATTTCAAGGCTAATTCGGATTTAAAGATAAAGAAGGGATTATTTGAATTACCAGTTTTCTCTATCAATAGAAAGAAAAACTTAGGTGAAAAAATCACCAAAGATAGCTTACTTGCGATTATAGCAGCTATCATGATGGTGATTGTTTGTCTTGTGATAGTTTACTCTTTAAGCTAAAAAAAGAGTTTTATTTTCTTAATTCGTAGTAGGGTCTTACATCGGTTGGGATCATACCTCCATCAATTGCAGCTTTAAGTCCAGGTTCTCCGTCTTCGAACACCTGGCAAAATTGTGGTTCAACACCCATTTGTTCAGCACATTTCAAAAAAGTTTCTGGGTGTGGTTTTGGGTGAGACACATCTTCTGCGGTTACGATTATATCAAAATAACCTTCTAAGCCTATATATTCTAAAGTAAGAAGTGCAATTTCTTTAATATTTCCAGTACCACATGCCACAGGCATTTTACCATGATACTTTTTTAAAACTTCTACGACTGCAGTTACTGGCTTTAATGTTTCACCAATAATTTTAAGAAAAGTACCTTCTTTTTCTTCTTCAGTTTTTACAGGGTCTAAATCCAACCCATATTTTTCATTTAATATTAAGCAGATTTTTTGAGTGGGTACACCTGCCAAAGAATAGAAAAAATCTTCAGTAAACTCAAAATTTTGAGCATCTGCAATACTTTTCCAAGATAAATAATGAGAAGGCATCGTGTCGGCTAGTGTGCCATCAAGATCAAAAATAAGTCCTTTAGCCTTAGGTGAGATTTCCAATGTCATTTTTAGCTGGTTTATGTTTTAAACCCTGCAAAGATAAAAAATAGATTGCGGCTGCAAGTAACTAAGCGCTTAATTCACGATTATTTCACTTTCTCTTAGCAGTATTAAACGCCCAACTTAAATCTAAATAAGGTTTTGTGGCATTTCTTTAAATTAATTGCCAGCTTTACGGACTGTTTTTAATTCTCGGTAGAAAAGAAAAACTTGAGATTGAATCTGAATTAAAAAGTGTAAATTTAGAATGGAAATACAAAACTTAAGATACGGCGTAATTGGTGGTAGTCAAGGTATGGGAAGTTGGCTTGTTAATTACCTAAAAGACAAGAATTGTGAGGTTACCTTTACTTCTAATGATGCATCTTCTCAATGGAGTTCAAATAAAGAATTGGTTGAAAATGCTGATGTAATCTTTTTAGCTGTACCTATTACTTATATGCAAGCCGTTCTTAAAGAAGTCTTTCCATACCTCAATCAAAAAATTCTTATAGAAGTTTGTAGTGTAAAGAAGTTTATTATCGATGACTTTAACGAACTTCAAAAAGAAAATCCCGATGTACAAGTAGAGTTTCATTCTTTTCACCCCATGTTTTCTCAAAGAGTATCGAGCTTGGAAGGTCAAGTATTTCTTTACTGTTTTAATGCAAACAATAATGGATTTTTTGATGCTTTTAGCAAATGGCTCCTTGCTGATGACGCAAACATTTTAAATCTTGAATACATCAGGCACGACAAAGTAATGGGCGTTGTTCAAGGTTTGAATCACTTCAACATATTTGTAAGTGCCAGAGCGCTGGAACAAGCCGGACATAATCTGGGTAAAATTAAAGATGTATCCTCGCCTCCTTACCGTATATTTTTAATTTTCTTTAGCCGATACGTATTACAAGACCCTGCACTTTATGCAGATATTCAGATGTATAATGAATTTGTGCCTGAAGTTTTAGGTATTTTCAAACAAGAAGTAGATAATCTATATAATATCATACTCAAAAAAGACAAAGCTGCTTTTATTGAGTATGTGGAGAACACCAGATATTATTTTGAAGAAAACAGAGAAGATACAGGTATCTCAAACCATTTGATTGAACAACTTGGCATTTATATTAATAGACACAAAGAGTAATTAATTTTGAGCTGCTTGCACGATTTCTAACTCAGTTCTTCTATTCTTTTTACGCCCAGATTCGGTAGCATTATCTCCAACTGGAAACTTAGAGCCTTTTCCAACATATCTCATACGATTTTTGGAAATGCCTTTTTGTTGTAACCAATCAAAAACTGCCTTGGCTCTTTGTTTGGAAAGTTGATTATTAGTTTCTTCTGAACCAACATTATCTGTATGACCAGCCAATTCTACTTTTACAGAAGGATTTTGCTCAAGAAACGAAAGAATTTGTTCTAAGGAAGGTCTGGAATCTACACTCAACTTTGCTGAGCCAGAAGCAAAATAAATATCTTGAAC
>PBYL01000226.1 GCA_002729595.1 Thalassovita sp.
TAGTAGTTGTGATTTTAATTGACACTTTAACTTTTTAAACATAGCTAGGGTAATAACATCTTATAAAGCTGTTACAATAAGTTTCTTAAAATTTGAATTGAAATTAGCTCATTACATTTCTATATCTCATTTCTAGAAATGTATTTTATTTTCAGTTCATTACAAGCTTGTATATAATAGAGCCATTCCAAATCAAAAAAGTTGTAACCAATTTTAGGTTTTTTGTAATAAGGTTGATTTTGCTTTTGAATTGAATGTAAGTTCCTTGGAGATAAATTGTTATTTTTAGCTTCGAAAATGAATGCTACTACTATCCTTATTAAAACACAAAATTACAATACAGGTTATGAAAAAAAGATTTCTCCTAATTACATTCACTTTACTACTTACAAACTACCTGTTTGCTCAAATAGAAGAGAGCAAACTTAATAAAATCGATAGCATTTTTCTGGATTGGAATACACCAAACCATCCGGGTGGGGCAGTAGAGATTGCTTATAAAGGCAAGCCTATTTTTAACAGTGCATATGGTTTAGCAAGCCTCGAATATCTTGTACCGAACACTACTGGTACTCGATTTAATATTGCATCTGTATCTAAACAGTTTTCTGCAATGGGTATCGTATTACTTCATCTAGAAGGCAAACTTTCTGTAGATGATGACATTAGAAAATACATGCCCGAATTACCAGATTTCGGAGAAACCATTACTATTAGACATATGCTCCACCATACGAGTGGTTTAAGAAGTTTACATGCAATGCTGGGCTTAGCAGGTTGGAGAGGCGATGATTCTAGAACTAATGAAGACCTCGATAGGTTTATGCTCAAACAAAAAGAGCTAAACTTTAAACCTGGTGAAGAGTATCTGTACTGCAACACAGGCTTCATGTTTTTAGCAAACATCATTGAGAAAGTAACTGGTGAAAACTTTGTTGACTGGATGCAAAAATCTGTATTTACTCCTCTTGGTATGCTCGACACTTATGTAGAAGATGAATACAACAGAATAGTACCAAATAATGCTACTTCTTATGATGGCAGCAAAAAGGCAGGCTTTAAAAGAGAAGTGGAATACTGGGGTTACATCGGCTCTGGAAACATGCACTCTACCACCAGTGATTTAACTAAATGGATGAATAATTTTATTACTCCACAAGAAGGCTGGGCAGATGCATTTAAAATGATGCAAACCGTAGATAATTTTAACAATGGCAAACCTAATAAATATGCGTTTGGTGTAAATGTAGATGCATACAAAGGTGTAAAGATGATACAACACGGTGGTTCTATTGGTGGATTTAGATCAATTGCCGTGGCTTTTCCAGATAAAGAAATAAGCATTATTATTCTTACAAATTTTTCAACTTCTGGTACTAGTAATCTTGCTCAAAAAGTAAGCGATATTTTATTCGATCTTCCTAAAAATTATGAGCCGATTGTACAAGTAAAAGGCATCGATGTAGCTAGTGACGAATTAGCCAAATACGAAGGTTCTTACTGGAATGATAAAGACAATTATGTGCAAAAAATCTTTGTTGAAAATGATACTTTAAAATACGCGAAAAGCAATCGTTCTGGTCAAGCAATTATTCCAATTGCAAAAGTTCAATTTCAACTAGTAGGTTCAACTTCTAAAATCACTTATACATTCGATACAAAACAAAGAACTCTCACTGTAAAAGTAGACGATGAAGAACCCGTAACTTCAGCTAAGTTCGATACTGCTGAGCCAACAGTAAAAGAATTACAGAGCTATGCAGGTGAATTTTATAGCCCAGAACTAGAAACTTCTTACTGGATTAGCGTAGTGGATAATAAACTACAAATTCACCATCCAAGACATGGCGATTCAGAAGTAGAATACATTAAAAAAGATGTGCTAAATGCTAAATATCCAATAAGCATTATTAAATACAAAAAAGATAAGAGGGGTAAAGTAACTGGTGTTTACATTAGCAATGGTAGAGCTAGAAATGTTTGGTTTGAGAAAAGATCATAATCTATTTTTAGCTTAAAGAGCTTAATTTCAAAAAAGGTCAGAAGTTATATTTACTTTCTGACCTTTTTTGATCTAGTATAAATGTAACATAGAATTTATCTCATTTTGATTCCAAAAATTCACCAATTTTTGTAATATTATATATACTGAAGATAATGAAATGACTATTCATACTTACAATATTACCCCAACTACAAAGCGAGTATACAAGCGTTTTAGCTTGCTTATAATTTTAAGCTTAATCCTCCAATCAGCTTTTGCGCAATTTGCACTCAATACCAATGGGCGAACCTTTACCCGACCTGTCGATTACAGGTACAAAAGTTTATTTTTAATTAAATGTGATAGCTGTGTTTTCGAAGATGAAGTAGATTTTAAAAAAGCCACATTTACAAGAGAAGCGATCTTTTCAAATGCTATTTTTAAAGAAGACACAAAGTTTGAAAAAGTAAACTTTAAGGCAAAAGGTAATTTTTTGAATAGTACTTTCAGTAAAAAAGCAGATTTCGGATACATCAATACCTATTCAATTTTAGACTTTACCAATGCCATCTTTAATGATGAAGCGCTTTTCTGGATGAGCAATCTTTCAGAATCTGTTTATTTTAATTCAACTGTTTTTAAAGATGATGTTGTCTTGCTAAAAAGTAAAATCAATAAGGCATTTTTCAGCAATACAAATATTATGGGTGAAGCCAGATTTGATAATATGTATGCAAACGATTCTCTGGTTTTTACAAATGTAAAATTTGCTAAAATGCTTAATCTAGATTCAGCTCACTTAGGCACTCAGTTAATTTTCGATAGTGTAAGCTTTAATGGAATTGTAAGGCTAAGAGGTACAATTCTACCAAATACTTTACAAATGAAAAACACCAACTTTGAACTCCCTCTAGACTTTGATAAATGTATACCAAATGAGACTGGGAGTTGTCTCTTGTATCTAGAAAATGTAGATGTTACAAATTGTTGGTTCAATTTTCAATTTATGAAATTATGGTTTCCTCACGATAGTCCACTCTCATCTGAACAACAAACTAACCTTTATAAAAAACTATTAGCATTAGAAAAAAAACGTAAGCGAACAGAAAGTTACGAAGCATTAAAAAAGCAAATGAACGATTTTGATAATGCACCAAAAGAAGTGTATTAAACAGTCAAAAAGGCTAAATGAGAATAAAATCAAAGATTAAATAAAATTTCAGAAAAAATTATCACTCCATAAATAGCTTACGTTCTGCCGCATTTTCTTTACAAGTAGCATTAAAGTTGTTTAATGTATAACATAGAATCAAATTAACTTGTAACACCATGATCGTAACTATTAAAGATGAAACTTTTACCGGTGAAACCTTAAATGAGCTCAACCTTGAGTTTGAGACAGAATCTGTAACGGTAAAAGATATTATCACACAAAGAGTACTACAGGAAGTGGATATTTACAACAGCAAACTTCCAGATGTTTTCAATGGACTTGTAAAACCAACAGAAGCTGAAAAAACGCTAAATGGTTACAAAATGAAAACAAGAAAGAAAATTGATGGTGAAAAGCAAGTTTACATCGCCCTCGAAGCTTTTAATAAGAATGCATATTTCGTTTTGGTAGATAACCAACAAGCAGAAAGTTTAGAAGAACAAGTGATGCTTTCTCAAGAATCAAAAATTAGCTTTTTAAAACTTACACCACTAGTTGGAGGATGATATGGATATACTTAAATCAATAAAAAACATGCTTACTGATATAGACACAACTTACTCTAAAACTGAGTCTGAATTTGATAAAGCCATATTAGATTGTAGACAAGAGTTTTTAAAGAGCCAGAGATATATTTATTATTTTAAGCCTTCCAATATTTCTGTTTATAATGATGAAATAAAGGACTGGGATAACGATAAAAAAATACTTTTTCTACACTACTGTATCCAACAATCTGTAAATTACTTTAAGAATAGAAAAGGTAATTCGTCTACAAATGATGAGGCCTATCATGTGTACTACATTTGCAATGAATTACTCAAGCACTTATTTAGAACTAAGATAGTTTATAGTGTTGATCAAGCAGCTAACATGATTGACGCATTGACAACTAGCGTAAAAAATAGCTGGCAATCTGTATTTTCATGGCCTATAGGATTGTTTCTCAATCAGCTAGTAAGACAGTTTAAAGGCAAAGACGTTGATCAAAAACTCTTTGACAAATTAGAAGAGCTAAAAAATAAATTGAATGATGTTGCTGCTGGCTATTACGAAAAAGATAAAATAAACTGGATCGCCAAGATTGACGACATCTATTACAAGTCTAAAAATGGAGAATCAGAAATAAAACCAGTCTATTTTGTTGGAATTGATCCTTTCCAAGGTTTTGCTAATAATACTGTTAAATCAGCATCAGAAGAAGATCAAAAATTTTGGTATCAATTAATTACCATAGCACACACTGCAAAAGGAGGTAAGCCATCAAATAAATATTTGAAAGAAAGTAGTGATATTTTTAAAGAATTGGGTGCAACCAAGTTTAAGAATATAATAAATGAGTGGTTGGTTTTCTTATACGAGTTGAAAGAAGAGACCACAGAACACACCAGCAATTATGGCAATAGAGAGTATACCTACACTTCAACTGAATTTTTAAGTTCAGTAAACTCAGATGCCATAAAAGGTTTTGTTTGGATGTGTGCTCATTTTCATGACGATAACACTTTAAACAATATTTCTAGATTGGCTGAAAGGTGTTTTAGAAAGATTCCGGGAAAAGGTCCTGCCGCCGCTGCCATTGGTAATGCTTGTTTATTTGTACTTTACAGATCAAAAGGCTTAACGGGTATTGGTCAGCTTTCAAGATTAAAACTGAGGATTAAGCAAGCCAACACACAAAAAATGATTGACAATTACTTGAAAGAAGCTGCCAAAACTAGAGGCATTTCAGTTCAAGAAATTGAAGACATGGCTGTAGAAGATTTCAATATCACTGATGGCAAAAAGCTAGTTCAGTTTGACGATTACCAAGCCGAAATTGAAATTACAGGCATTGGAAAAACCACTTTAAAATGGATTAAGCCAGATGGTGCTTACCAAAAGTCTATCCCGGCTTTCGCCAAAGAAAAACATGCTCCAAAACTCAAAAAGCTTAAGCTTGCTAAAAAGCAAATTGAGCAAACACTTACTGCCCAAAGAGACCGTGTAGATAGAATGTTTAGACAAAACCGAATCTGGAATATGGAAAACTTCTCCAAGCTCTATCTAGATCACGGTATAATGGCTGTGCTCTCACATAAAATTATCTGGAATTTCAACTTGGGTGATAATATACAAACAGGAATTTTTATTGAAGGCAAATGGCTCAACCAAAAAGGAGAGGAATTCCAACCAAATGAAGAAGCTAGTGTTTCTCTTTGGCATCCAGCAAACTACTCTGTAGCAGAAGTGAAAGAATGGCGAGATTTTCTAATTGAAAGAAAAATTCAACAACCTTTAAAACAAGCTTTTAGAGAGGTTTACCTGCTTACTGATGCAGAAGTAAATACCAAATCTTATAGCAATAGAATGGCAGCACACGTACTCAAACAACATCAGTTTAATATGTTGGCAAAAACCAGAGGCTGGAGTTATGCACTCATGGGTGCATACGATGATGGCATTTACAATCAAGCAGCAACACTTCAGCTTCCAGAATATGAATTAAGAGCAGAATACTGGGTAAATGAATTGAATGCAGACGATGCTTTTAATGATACTGGCATCTGGAATTATATCACCACAGATCAGATTCGCTTTTTAAAAGCGGGCACAAATGAGATTATAGATTTAGTAGATGTACCAGTTGTTCCCTTCTCTGAGGTTTTGAGAGATGTAGATATGTTTGTCGGTGTTGCCAGTGTCGGAAACGACCCTACTTGGCAAGATTCGGGTGGAATTCCAGCTTACAGAGATTATTGGACTTCGTATTCTTTTGGTGATTTATCGGAAATTGCTAAGAACCGAAAGGCCATTTTATCAACACTAATTCCGAGATTAAAAATTGGAAAAGTAGCTGAAATTAAAGATAAATTCTTAGTGGTAAAAGGAAAATTGAGAACCTACAAAATCCATATTGGTAGCACCAATATTCTCATGGAACCGAACGATCAGTACTTGTGTATTGTGCCAGATCGAAGTAAGAAAAACCACACCGAAAATCTCTTTATCCCATTTGAAGGTGATACTGGCTTATCCATTATTTTGTCAAAAGCATTCCTTTTAGCCGAAGATGATAAGATAAAAGACAGTACAATTACCTCTCAAATTTTGTGGAAAAAGTAATTTCTTGAAGTCAATAATTTTAAATCAAAATCTCATTACATTGTTGGAGAATTATAGCATTCTCCAACAATGTATATACATATATTTTTACTTCCAAAAACCTCCTTTTTGAGCTAATTATAGACATTTTCTATAAAATCCTTTATTCCAATAGATACTTAATATTTGATATTTTTATTGTTAATCCATGTTAACGATTATACTAAAAAATTGGTTAATAAACTCCATTTCTCCACATTTACAGGTATAATTTTTCAACTAACTTTTTTATTTAACTAACAGTTATGACAACATTTTTATCTATGGTTTACATAAACCTTGCGTTTATGTTAAACATTATCTCCTACCCAATAAATGAGATAACCAGTTCTAGTAATTCAAATTATTTTTCAACTAAAAACAATGTAAATTATCAAAACCACTATGAAGATTCAACCAGTACTACCACATTAATTGAAGCTGAAAATAGTTTTCAGACAGTAACAGACACCGGCACTCGGGAAGTTCGTATTTATGGCGCAAGTTCTGCAAGCAATAATAATTCAATTGCAATTTTTGACAAAGGAGATAAAATTAAAATTCCTTTTACAATCGCAGATTA
Organism: Thalassovita sp.; assembly: GCA_002729595.1. Taxonomy (GTDB): domain Bacteria; phylum Bacteroidota; class Bacteroidia; order Cytophagales; family Flammeovirgaceae; genus Chondrinema. The sequence goes on from PBYL01000226.1 coordinate 6,904, forward strand.
CATAAATGTTGAAATAGAAATTAAAGTAAGAGTTCGCTCTGGAAATGTAAATGGAGCAACAACTTATTGGCCTAATGGGTATTTGTTTTCTTTAAATAATTCATCCATCTCTTTAACTGGAGACCCAACTACTGTTTCAGCTTATACCAACGATATTGGAGGAGCTTATTGGGGAAGTATGGTTTCAGAAAAAATCACACCTACTCAAAGCAACAATTTTATTCAAATTGAAGCCAATACCAATTGGGGAGCGGTAGATTATATTGAGATCGTTACTTATTCTACAGATGATGATACTAATAATACACTTCCTGAAGTTTTCGCTGGAGCCGATACTTCAGTAATATATTATCTTGGAGATTCTTTAATTTTACATGGTTCAGCAACTTCTAGCGCCGATATTGTAAGTTGGGAATGGAGTAAAAAAACAGGTTCACCTTCATCTGGTGAATTATATAATACAGATACACCAAACCTACTTATTAAGAACATCTTAACCGGTACTTACTATTATACGCTTAAGGTAACTGATAGTGATGGACAAACTGCTGATGATGAAATAAAGTTAGTTGTTGATTCTTATGGACAATCAGTATTATCTACCATTGAGCCTGAAAAAACAATTACTCTACCTCAAGATTCGACAAGTATTTGGGCAAATGGTAGCGATATGGATTTAAGGCCTGTCACTTTTAAATGGATTCAAACTGCCGGTCCTAATCAAGCTACTATTGAAAACGATTCTGTAAATCAATTAGTAGTTACAGATTTAATTGCTGGTGATTATGTATTTACATTTACGGTTACAGATGATGAAGGTAACTCTGTTACAGAAACTACATTTTTATATGTTTTACCTAATCCAAATACAAGCTTAGAAGTCTTTGCGGGTAATGACACTTCAGTAGTTTATTATCTTGGCGATTCTTTAATCCTACATGGTTCAGCAACTTCTGATGCCGATATTGTAAGTTGGGAATGGAGTAAAAAATTAGGTTCTGCACCAAATGCGATATTGTATGATACAGACACTTCTGATCTAATAGTTACCAGTATCACTACAGGTACGCATTATTTTATTTTAAAAGTTACAGACAGTAATGGCAAAACTGCGGAAGACGAAGTAAAAGTAGTTGTAGACTCTTATGGTCGCGGCATTATTTTAAGAATCAACTTAGAAAATCAATCTAAAGAAATCACACTTCCTACAGACTCTACTGGCATTTATGCTGAAGCCGAAGACATGGATAATAAGCCACTAGACATTCAATGGATACAAACTAGTGGACCTAAAGAAGCTACGATGATTAATGATACTACAGATACTTTAATTCTCGAAGATTTAACTGAACCTGGTTTATATGGCTTTAAAATTACTGCTAAAGATGACGAAGGAGAAGAAAAATCTGCTACTGCTTCTGTTAGAGTATTACCAGATCCTAACGCAGGTTTAGAAGTCTTTGCCGGAGCCGACACATCAGTTGTATATTATCTAGGTGATTCATTAATCCTACATGGTTCAGCAACTTCTAATGCTGATATTGTAAGTTGGGAATGGACTAAAAAAGCAGGTTCACCTTCATCTGGTGAATTATATAATACAGATACACCAGACCTACTTATTAAAAACATCTTAACTGGTACTTACTATTATACGCTTAAGGTAACTGATAGTGATGGACAAACTGCTGAAGATGAAGTAAAAGTAATAATTGACTCCTACGGACAAGGCATTATTTTAAGAATTGACTTAAATAATGAATATAAGATTATTACCCAGCCAATGGACTCTACAAGCATTATTGCTAATGCTACGGATATGGACTTAAAACCACTTGATATTCAATGGGTTCAAACTAGTGGCCCTGTTCAAGCTACAATGATTAATGATACCACGAGTACATTAACTTTAAAAAACTTGACAGAAGCAGGTATGTACTACTTTAAGATTACAGTAAGAGATGATGATGGTGAGGAAAAATCTGCTACTGCAGCTGTTAAGGTAAGACCTGCTGCTAATTTCAGAATTGAAGCAGAAGATGCTTATTCTGTAGTAACCGATGAGGGAGGCAATCCTATTGGTATTGGAACTACTACATCTGCAAGTAATAGTGAAGTAGTAAAAATTTTGGATGCAGGTGATAAAATTAAAATATCTTTTAGTGTTGGAGATTACACACCTAAAGATTTTGATCTCAAAGTAAGATTAAAAGCAGGTGATACAAATAATTCTAGCAAAAACTGGCCTAATGGATATTCTTTTGCGCTAAATGGTGAAACTATTCAACTCACAGGAGATACTACTACACTACAATATAGTAGCTACTTAGGTGGTACATATTGGGGTGATATGGTAGCTGAAAGATTAACTGCAACTCAAGACTCTCAATATCTAGAAATCACTTCTAATGTTAGTGGTTTAGTTGTAGACTATATAGAATTAAAAGTATATACTAGTAGTTCTGAATCTGATGAGAAAATGCCATTGGTTACCGTTCGACCAACAATGTCAGTTACTCTTCCGATAGATACTTTAACCATAGAGGGAGAAGGTAGTACTTGGGATTCAAGTGAAGCTCCGTTAAGCTTTCTATGGTCGCAAAAAAGTGGTCCATCTAAAGCTGTAATATTAAACGAAACATCAGCAGAAGTAAATATTACTAACCTAGAGGCTGGTGTTTATGTATTTACTTTAGAAGGTACAGATGCAAATTATAACTCTGGATATGCTCAAGTTACTGTTACAGTTTTACCAGATCCAAACCAACTGACACTATCAGTTTTTGCCGGAGTCGATACCTCAGTTGTATATTATCTTGGCGATTCATTAATACTACATGGATCTGCCACTTCTAGCGCCGATATTGTAAGTTGGGAATGGAGTAGAAATGAAGGATCTGAAACATTTGGATATTTATATAATACTAATACACCAGATCTAATTATCACAAACATCTTAACTGGTACATATTCTTTTAAACTTAAAGTAACTGATAGTAATGGAGAAACTGCTGAAGATGATATTGAAGTGATTGTTGACTCTCATGGGCAAGGTATAATCTTAAGAATTGACATAGATAATCAGTACAAGATTATCACTCAACCAATGGATTCTACAAGCATAATTGCTGGAGCAACAGACATGGATTTAAAACCACTTGACATTCAGTGGGTACAAACTAGTGGACCTGTTCAAGCTACCATGATTAACGATACTACAAGTACTTTAATCCTTGAAGATTTGACTGAAGCTGGTGTTTATCATTACACAATTACAGTTAAAGACGATGATGGTGAAGAAAAATCTTATTCTGCTACTGTTAGAGTAAGACCTGCTTCAAACTTTACGATTGAAGCAGAGGATGCATATTCTGTTATAGCAGATGCAGGAAGTAATAGTATACAAGTTGATGCAGCAAATAATGCCAGTAATGGAGAGGTAGTAAGAATTTTTGATGTGGGAGACAAAATTCAAATTCCTTTTAATGTTGGAAATTATACACCTAAAGATTTTGATTTAAAAGTGAGATTAAAATCTGGTACAACTGCCAACCCTACAGAATTTTGGGATAGCGGCTATTCATTTACACTGAATGGAGAAGAAATCGAACTAATTGGAGATGAATCTACTTTAACTGCAAGCTCTTATCAAAGCGGATCTTACTGGGGAAAAATGGTTTCTGAAAGATTAACTGCAACACAAAGCACTCAATTGCTTGAAATTACCTCGAATATAGCAGGTGCAGCAGTTGATTACATTGAATTGAAAGTTTATACTGGTGATTCTGAATCTAACGAAAATATGATTAGAGTTTTAGTGAATCCAACAATTTCAGTTACTCTTCCATTAGATACACTAACCATAGATGGTTCTGTAAGTACTTCTTATTCAGATCCTGAGTCTGTAAATATTCTATGGTCTCAAAAAAGTGGACCTTCTAAAGCTGTTTTAGCTAACGAAACATCTAAACAAGTTAAAATAGCTAATTTAGAAGCAGGTATTTATGAGTTTACATTAGAAGCTAGCGATGGAAATTATAACTCTGATTATGAGCAAGTTACAGTAACTGTAAATCCAGGAGAAACCTACAGTGCAGTAATCGAAGCTGAAGATAATTTTTCAGTATTGAGTGATCCAGGAAATTATACTATTAGCACGAATAATAACTCTAACTTTAGTGGAGGTGGCACATTGTTGATGTACAACAAGGGTGATAAAGCCAGATTTACTTTTGATGTACCTACAACGAGTTATTACATACTCAATGTTAGATTAAGAAGTGGTAATTCGGCATCATCAAATAGCTATTTTAGTAATGGTTACCAATTCTTCTTAGATGATACTGAAACAACATTCACTGGTGATAATAGTACTATTGAGCATACTCCAAGCGCTTATGGAGACTCATATTTTGGAACTATGGTTTCTGGAACTGTAACTCTTTCAGCAGGAGAACATCATTTAGATATTCAGACTGTTGCTTCATGGGCTGTAATAGATTACATAGAAGTTATAGAAGTGGATGCTAGTTCATCAAGAATTGCTTCAGATGGCTTAATTTCAGAAACTGCTACAGAAGATAGTAATAAATTTATTGTTTATCCAAATCCAACGCAGGGTAGTTTCTCTATCAATTACAAAGCAGCTAACGATAACTCAACAATAAGTCTAAATATCTTAGATTCAACTGGAAAGCTTATTTTAAAAGAGAGCTATAACTCAGAAATAAATAAAGATTTCAACTTAACCGGCTATGCAAGAGGGATGTATTTCATCCTTGTAAAATCTGGGACAGAGACTTTCTCGAAAAAAATTATCCTAGATTAACACGTCAAATTTAATTTTTATAATTGCCACCTTGGTTTACCAGGGTGGCATTCATTTTTTTAATCCATATCAAATTTTTGTAACAATCCAATTGATTTACTTAAATTTTGGTAATAATTTAATCATTGATTTAAAACGTCTGCAACAAAGCACATCCATTAACAGAAGTTAATTAATTGAACCTTTTTAATGTATATTGAGCATATCTCCATTATCTCCTCTCAAAAAACATAAGCATTAATATTGCACTGAAAATCAGTCAGTTACAGCTTATTCAGCAATATATAATATTCCTGTAATTGATTTAGTCTTCTATTTATATTGATAAATAGCCATTTTAGCTTGTAAATGATTGTTAAACCTTGTTAATGATCGCAATAATATCATTGCTAAAAAATGATTAATTTTTCATATTACAAGCCAAATTATTAGCTTATTACACACCTACATCTATCATGTTTAATTTTTTACAATTTTTTTACTTAAAACTAGCGTTTTTTGTATTCATCACACCTTATCCAAATAATGAGAGTGAAATCCACTCTTTAGAGAAAAACAGCAAACCAGCACCTTACCTAAGTAGTGAGGTTTTAGATTCAGAAAGTGAAATAATTGAAGCAGAAAATGTTTTCGAAACATTGGCCGATCCCGACAGTAGACAAGTTAAAAAATTTGGCGCAAGCTCAACTAGTAATAATAATGTAGTCGCAATTTTCGACAAAGGAGATAAAATTAAGATATCCTTTTCAGCAGGAGACAGTCAACCTGTTAAATATATAGTAAAAGCTAGAGTAAGATCTGGTAATGTAAACTCAGCTTCAAGCTATTGGCCAAACGGTTACCTATTTAGTTTAGATGGTCAAACTATCACTCTTACTGGAGATCAATCAAGTTTATCGGGTTACACTGGAGACTTAGGTGGTTCATATTGGGGAGATATGGTTTCAGACACCTTAACTTCAAATGACAACGACCACTATATTGAAATAACTGCTAACTCAAACTGGAATGCAGTTGATTATGTTGAA
>PBYL01000227.1 GCA_002729595.1 Thalassovita sp.
AAATCTATTTAAAAAAATCCCTTAGTCAAGTAAGCGAAGGGATTTAAAAAATAATGTCAGATGCCACATAAATGGCAAATTGGTTTATCAAAGGCAAATTTAATTAAAATAGTTGTATATGCAATTATAATTTTTTAAAAAGTATAGTGGAACAGAAAATATTGTTTCTTGAATCTTATACAGATTCTTGCTTAGTCTACAAGTGTTTACTGGATTCAGTCGGTATTTAATGATTAAGATGCCAACCCTCAAAGGGTTTTACAGTTGCACAGTATGGACCACCATCTTTACCAGTACCAGGCACACTAGTTTGCAACATGGAATCATGGGTTAATGTATCAACATCTTTCCATGTAATACCAGTTAAAGGTATTTTAAGTCTTCTCGACCAAGTTGTATCCGATTGGCCGGCATAAGTACCAATATCAATATATACAAACCGATTTGCTGTGGGACCTTGAACGAAACTGCCTGAGAATTTTGGGAGATTATCTTTTAATCTGTCTCCTTTCACTTTAACTGTAAACTTAAAAGTTAGATCGTTAGAAGCAGAGATCTGTTTTGAACTGTCTCATAATTGCTACCAGACCCTTTTTGCAGTCCAAAAATTACACCCGGTGTTGGTTTTATTAGCGTGATTTGAAGTGTTATTTCTGATTCCATTATTTGTTTTGATTGATGGGTTGACACCTTTTTTCGGGTTTAACACTTACTTATGTATTACTACAAAAAGTTTAAATTTTATTTTAAAGATAAATGAAAAATAGTGAAAAGTAAGAAAGCTATTGAGACATTATACTTTGTTATATCCGTGTAAAAAGCATTGTAAAAGAATAGTAATCATGTTCAAATTATAGAGTCTTTTAGAACTTCACTTAAGATAAGTTTGGATATTCAGGATGATTTTGGCTCATCTTAGTATGCTTTATACCAGTCAAATTCTTTTTGAATAATATTTTGCTTTTCCTGCTCTAAGTATTTGATAAAAGCTTGTGCTACGGGTGATAAGTTTTTAGCTTTTAACCAAACCAAATTCCAATATGTAACAATGGGCAAACCTTTAAATGGAATTATTTCAATATCGCCATTTTTCAATTCATTTTTAATTCCAATCAAGGGCATAATAGAATAACCTAAGCCAGCAATTACTGCTTGTTTTACAGCTTCGTTAGAAGTCAACTCAATTTTTTTATATGTAGGTAGATTTTTTCCTTTTATAAACTGCTCCATAGCATTTCGAGTTGCCGACCCCGACTCTCTATAAATTAAGGGATATTCTTCAAATATTTTATTTTTTGACTTGTTCTTTGCATACTGCAAATTAGGGCTGCCAATAAGATAAAGTTTGTTTTGGAAGAGCTGTAAATTATCAATATCTAATTGATCTGGAATTACAGAAACCAAAGAAAAATCGACCAAGTTTTGTTCTAAACTGTTTACAACTAAGGTTTTATTGGTAACATCCATTATTAAATCTACTCCTCTATGTTCTCGCATAAATCCAGCTAAAAAATAGGGCATAACATACTTGCCAGTAGATGCTACAGAAATACGTAACCGACCAGCTAATTGCTTGTGGTAGGTCATGGTTTTATAGTTGATCTGTTCTACCTCATTCAATATTTTTTCTGCTGCTTTGGCTATTTCTTTTCCAAAATCAGTAATATATAATTTCCTACCGACAACTTCTGTAAGGGGTACAGAGAATTGATCTTGAAATTTTTTTAGTTGAATAGAAACAGCAGGTTGGGTTAAAAAAAGTTCTTCAGAAGCTTTTGTAACACTTTGAGTCTCTGTGACTTTCAAAAATATTTTGAGTTGATGTAAAGTGTAGTCCATAAATATTATTTATGTATATCATATCTAATATAAATATAAGTTTATTAATTAACTTATTATATTTAGTTATTACTCAACTAAATGTTAGATGTATGAACTACATAAACTAAGAAGTAGAAACGGTAGAAGAAATCATCCAAAAAGAGGTTTCAATTAAGCCTGATGTAGTTTTTAGAAGGGACAGTGATTCTTAGTACAGACCAAATACTAACTTTTTTTGAAATTAAATGTGAAAAATCAATGGGATATCTAGCAATATGGTTAGTAGTTTTGATACTTATTTATATCCTGCTATCTATAGCAATTAATTATAGCATTTATTTGTTTTGGGAAGATGGCTTAAAAGTAGTTAAGAAAAATCTATTATTTAAAATAAAAAGATCAAGATATATTCTCAAATCAATGATATTAGGATATCGAAAGAGTTTCTATGAGATGATGGAACACAGGATAAAAAATAGTAAACAGGAAACCCAATTAGCGTTTCACTTCTTTTATGTATTTTTTAAAAAGTGGCTTTCTAGCCTGCCTTATGGCACTTTATTTCTTTCAGAAAAACAGAAACATTAAAACTTTAGAAAAGTATAATCAGTGATATTAGGTTAAGATAATTCTTTCTTTATAAGCAGATTATGCTTTTGTATTATGGGACTGAATTAGGGTATTTCAGGGTAATACTACATATCAATAATGAATAATAAAATGAAAACCATTGGGGTAATTACTCCCAATGGTTTTATTGTGAATACACTCATCACATTAATTAGCCCCGTCATTTTGAGCCGCATTAATCGTGTAATTTGCTACATCGATTCCTTGCTGAGTTCCAACAGTTGCATCAAAAGACCAGTGAATGCCTCCATATACTCTTGAAATAGCCGCTTCCTTTGCCCATACTCTAAAGGTTGCTGCTTCATCTGGAAAAATGTAAGCAAGCACTTCGGCTCCTGCTGCTGAAAACACACTATGTCCTGATGTATAGGAAGGAAAGTTTGGTGTACCTGCAATGGTTTTAAACCCTTCAATAGTTTGTATCGGTCTTGGGTAATGATAATAATACTTGGCATCCCAACAACTAATACCTGCATCCATCATTGCCATGTTTAAATAAGCATATGTTCGTGCAGTTCTTAATGGATTCATTTTATACTGTACAATGTATTTATTGGCAATGTCATTCCAGTGCCCTGGTGGTGTATAAGTTCCCAAACCATCTTGCCAAAAGTTAGCAATACTTCTTGTCTCTTCTGTAACATTGTCTGCATAATCTTTTAGAATACGTACATCTTCGTTGTATTCTGGTGAACCAATAGCAGGAGGTGGAATTGGGCGAGTATCTTCCACATTTTCTACATTCCACATTTTAACCTTGCCGTATAAAGGTGTTAAGCCAACAGGTCGTTGTGGAAGTTCTTGATTAATCCATACCCAACCATACCTATCTAGGGCAGAGGCAGCAATGGAATCTGAAACTGCTTTCGGTGCTTGAGCGTTTTTCATACCATCGCTGGCAGCTCTTTCTAGTGCACTTATTGATATGGCATCTCCAATAATAACTCCGGCATCTATATCACTTTGCACATTTGCACCAGATAGTAAAAGGCATCTAAGGTGTTCAGCCTCTTTTTCAGCAATATATTCAGCTTCCATCGGAAACATGGCTGTCAATATTTCTCGGGAAGTTCTGGCAATCACTGCTCCATCAGAAGGATAAGAAGGTATAATGTTGTCCAGATATGCGGCAACAATGGTTTCATCCTGTGTGAATGGTGCAGATCGATTGAAGGTATATTTATGGTGCCAAGCCGAAATTAAGCCATCAAATTGGGCTACTGATAGGTAAGCCAGTGCTCTAATAGCATAAGGTGGATGAGCAAAAGGGAAAGCAGGTGGACCAGATGGGTTTGTAGGATTCGGTAAAGTATAAGTGCCATCTGAATTGGGCCCTGGAATTAAATTGTATTTAGCTATTAATTCCAAAGCGATCTCATTCCAACGAACTATTGGATTTTGCGTCCAATATGTTACAGCTTCTTCCTCTTCTGTAGTCATTTGACGAATGGCTAGTTTTAAATCTTCGAGTTCTTGCTGATATTCACTAGAAGTGATAGATGTAGGAGTAGGGATACTTATCTCATCTCCACTGTTTATCAAAATTGGCGTCCAATCACCTCCATTTGGATCAGTAGAAGCAAATTCGTAGCCTTGAAATTCGTAATAAGTTGGTAGATCTTTTTCGCAAGAAAAGAGCATGAGTGCCAATAATACTGCTGATAGTAATAATATATTTTTCATCTTGTTATTTTAAGAAATTAAAAAAGTAAGTGATACCAATACCTGTAGTCTTCATTTCAGGAGTATTCCTTCCATTAATTACTTGATTATGATAGGCGACAACTCCCAGGCCTTCTATCGGCTTGAAATAGTATCTTGCTAAGAAACCAATCCTATCAATATTCACTTTGTTGGTAGGTTGTGCAGCATTATAAGGTCTGATATCATCTCCACTTAAAGACCTCAATCCAAAATAGGCCATTTCTAATTGTAATGATTTATCGAACAGCCATTTACCAATTACTGCTTCGGCAGACATGGCATTAGGTACATCCATCCAAGCTGTATAATAACTTCCATTATTATAATAATAAGAGCGCTCAGCTTCGGTGTATCCTCTCCATAGATAGGTTCCAGCTCCTCGAAGGTACCAATGACTATTTGTTTCATATTGAAGAATTAAACGATAGCTCAATTCCGGGGCACCAAAACCAAGACTATAAGGCATATAATCTGAGAGGTAATTGGTGATTGGAGTTGAAAATCCGATCGTTGCAAGACTAGAAATATGCCCTTTATTAAGGTCCTTGTCTAACCATCTGTATTTGAGGGCTACAGTCAAATCTTGGAATCCACTAACGCCTGCAAATTTACCACCGTTCGTTTCTGTAGAAGCAGTTTTAATATAAGGTACTCCCACAAAAACATTAAGGTCGTCTAAAATACCCACCGCCATCATCGGCATGATGCTTTTCCTTTGCACAGTGGCAATTGTTTGATTTTCTCGTTTTAATTCGCCTTCCCAATACTGGTTAAAGCTCGAAAAGTTATAGTCTAATAAAACGCAGGCTTGTTTAGACTCCATCATAAGGGCATCGCTGGGTGTTTGTGCCTTCAGTTTCATATTTACAAAAACCAAAAGTGCTGCTAACAAAGCATTCAAAAAGAAGATTTTTTTTCTCATTTCTTTATCTATTTTGGTTTTTAGTTATTAATAGTTTTCAGCTTAAATGAAGCTTTATGACCTACAGAAAAATGTAGACGAGTTAGCTGATTATTTATGCTATTGAGAAAGAATAACTCTTGGTTTAATACTCTATTTATATAAAGTCCATAAATGGCTTGTGGAGCCATAGTAATTGAAGATTTTTTTTCCATTGTATTTTATTTCATTTTCATTAGTTCATTTACATTCAAGCACGTTGTTATGTGGCTGAAATCTTTGTTAGGTTTGGCTCAAACTATAAGCATCTACAAAAAGTTTTTGGTACAGATTAGGCAATACAAATCCATCCTTTAACAAATTGATTTTTGCCAATGGTATCTAATTAGACGAAACCTAAATTTTGATTAGATATGGGAACTATATGAAAGATGGGGGAGGTGTAGGCACTTCAAGATCATACTGATTTTCAGCGTGTTCTTCAACATTTATTTTAATATCGGCTACTAATTGTAGATATTTTTGAAATTCAAAAGCATTTTTATCTGTAGGAATTACAGGCTTGGGAAATAGTAAAAACATTAGATGTTGTTTTTGCTGATTCGACATCCAAGGTTTATTCTCTGTATTTGCCAGATCGTCATACAAATGATCTAGATTTTCTTTTAGAGTATCGAGTATAAATACGACATGCAAAGTATCTCTAGAATATCTGTGGCGCAGCATTCTGTAATTTATTCCATCAACTTCAATCCCCAAATTGGAATCTACAAAATCGGGTCTGTAAGTTTGATAAGGAGAGGGAATCACAAAACTTTTTTCAACAATTAATTGAGTATCGATGTTACCTCCATTAATTTTTTCTTGCCAAACGTGATGTATACGTTTTTCCAACAGCCAATAGATAAAACTATGGCCTGACTGATAACCTATAAATATGGTTAGAAAGAATATGGAGATATATGTACGCACTGGAGATAAATGTACTATAATTTTATATGATACACAATAAAGATTTTAAGCAATTGCGTAAAATGCGTGTTTAAGTTTTGTGAGGACAAGATTTTAGCATACTTAGAAGCATCGGATAGGAAGGTTTGTAAAACACAGTAAGGGTATTACAGTAATTTAACATCGTTCAATTTAAGTTTTCTCCATTAAATATTTATTAATAAATTAAGCTTAATCATGTTTTAGCTGTATATCTAAGTTGAAAATATTATTCATTTCACTAAATTGTTTGCAGGTTGTTAAACCTCTAAGTTTGATTTAGTAAATAGGAGTAAAGCATTGTGACAATGAAATGTATCAATAGTTCATCTAAGAAGGATAAATGTGTTTTATTAATCTTGTTGTTTGCAATTAGTATTGTTAAAGCTCAACCGCAACTAACATTTCAAGGCTACACAACATTAAATGGACTTACTAATAATACAGTTTGGGACATTCTTCAAGATACTTCTGGATATGTATGGATTGCTACTAATGAGGGCATCAATAAGTTTGATGGTTATACATTTCAAAAATATCTTTATTCGCAAAATGAATCCGTAAAGCATCAAGCAGTAAGAGCTTTAGCGGAAGATAAGCATCATAATATTTGGGCGGGCACTTGGGGTGGCGGTTTGTATATTTACAATTCAGCCTTAGATGAATTTAAACATGTTTCTTTAGCATTAGATTCTTCAAACTATAATTACAATTTTATACAGGATTTACATTACGATCAAAGTGGCAATATGTGGGTTGGTACTTCAGGAGGTTTGGTAAAGTTTGATTCTGATGATTACAGTTACACATATCTTCAACAAAGTACTTCCAATTTAGAAAATGAAAGAAGCTATTACGCATATGCGATTACAGAAGGTGAGCCGGGAGTTTTATGGGTCGGTACTTATTCTCAAGGATTAATGAGTATCAATACGAAAGATCATTCAATTGAAAAATATTCTTCACAGTCAGATAATCTAAATAATTTAAGTGATGATTTTGTAACATCTATATTTTATGATTCAAAAGGAAGGTTATGGGTCGGTACTTTCGAAGGAGGTATTAATTTATTAGAAAAAGGGAAGAATGAGTTCATAAACTATAGACATGATGCCAAGAATACTAAAAGCTTAGCTCATAATCAAGTGGATAGTATTATTGAAGATAAGGAAGGAAATATTTGGATTGGTACAGACAATGGTCTTAGCTTATATATTGAAGAAGAAGACAATTTCTTTAATTTTAGAAATGATCCTTTTGATAATTTAAGCATATCTTCAAACTCTATAAAAAGTTTATGTGTAGATGACCATAATCGGTTATGGGTTGGTACTTACCGAACTGGTGTAAATTTATCTAATTTTTATTCCAAAAATATTAGTTACTATTATCAACAAAGAGGTAAAAACTCTTTATCGTATAATGTGGTTTCTGCTATTGTAGAGCTAGATTCGAACAATATTTTGATAGGTACTGATGGCGGAGGCTTAAATTGGTTTAATCGTGAAAAAAATGAGTTTGTTCATTATCTACATGATAATGATGATCCTTCAACAATATCCTCAAATAAAGTTCTTAGCATTACCAAGGGACAAAATGAAGATGTTTGGATTGGTTTCTGGAATGGGGGAATAGATCATTTCAATTTAAAGACGCGTACTTTTGAGCATTTTAGAAGTGATGCGGTAAATAAACTTCCAGGAAATAACATTACATCAATAGTTAAAGATAAAAAAGGCTTGTTATGGGTTGGCATTTTTGGAGAAGGCTTATATTCGTTTGATCCAAATACCTATGAATTAGAAGCATACATACCCAAAGCAAAGGAGACAGAGAGATTTGTGTATAACAACGTGTGGTCACTATTAGTAGACAAAGAAGATAACATTTGGGTTGGTACTTACGAAGGCTATGTTTATAAGCTAGATCGAGAAACTAATAGTTTTGAGTACATTTTACCCAGACCTAAAGAGACACATGGTTTTACAATACTCACATTTTTTGAAGATCGCTTAGGTCAGGTTTGGGCGGGACTAGAGGGTGGTGGATTTAGATTACTAAATGATACTAGTCAAACATTTCCAGTATATTCAAAAGCGAATGGTTTATTTGGTAACACTGTTCAATCGATAGAAGAAACTGATGATGGAAAATTATGGTTGGGCTCAAATGCAGGTATTGTTGAGTTTGTTCCTCAATCAAAAACATTTAAAAATAATAGGTTGAATGAAGGTCAGCAAAAATTAATTCCCAATAAAAATGCTTCCTATTTTCTTTCAACGGGTGAACTCCTCTTTGGAGGAACTAATGGTTTTAAGATATTTCATCCCGATAGTTTAAAAGATTTAAGAAAAACCACACCATTATTACTTACAAACTTTGAGATTTTTAATCAACCTGTTCAAATAGGTACAAAAAACTCACCTTTAACTAAGCATATTAACTATGTAGATACTGTTACACTTTCGTATAAGCAATCTGTGTTTAGCATATCTTACACAGGTATTAATTTTATAGACCCTAATTTAATCAGGTACCGATATAGACTATTAGGCTTTATAGATGAATCTTGGCAAGATGCAGGTATTGAAAGAAAAGTTACCTATACTAATTTAGATCCAAATAAATATGTATTTGAGGTTGAAGCTGAATTAAACGGAGCAAAAATACCTGCTAGAATTTTATATATAAACGTTCAACCTCCTTGGTGGGATACCATTTGGTTTAGGCTAGTTATAATAGCCACGTTTATATAGTATTTATTGGATGCGCTTAAAAAACATTAAAAAGCAAAATGAAATTCTAGTAGTAAGAGTAGATGAAAGAACAAAAAAATTACAATCTGCTAATGAAGAACTAAGGCAAAAGAACAATTTAATTCAAGGTCAAAATGAAGAACTAAAACAAAAAAACTATTTTATACAAGAGCAAAAAGAAGAAATACAAGCTCAAGCAGAAGAACTAGAAGAGTATACCAAAGAAATTCATTTAATAAATGAAAGGTTAGAAGATACTGTAACTGAGAGAACAGCAGGATTAAAAAAGTCAAATGAAGAGTTGGATAACTTTGTATACAGAGTTTCACATGATATTAGAGCTCCATTATCTTCAATTTTAGGGTTAATAGAAATAATAAAAATGGAGGTTTTGCCTACAAAGTTAGACGGTTATATAAATATGGTGAATCAGAGTATCCATAAACTAGATACATTTGTGAAGAATATACTCGATTATTCACGTAACTCAAGATTGCAAGTAAACCCAGTGCAAATTAATTTTTCTCAACTTCTAGATGAAATAGTGGACGAGTTGAAATTCATGGAGAATGCTGAAAATATTGAATTAATAAGAGAATTTAATATTGAAGAAAACTTTTATAATGATGCTTTACGATTGCAAGTAATTTTCAGAAATCTGATATCTAATGCCATAAAATATCAAAATCCGTATGAAGATCACTCTTATGTTAAAGTGAAACTTTCTGTTAACTCTCAAGAGCTCAATTTAGAGGTGGAAGATAATGGCATTGGAATAAGAATGGATGATCGACAAAAAATATTTGACATGTTTTTCCGCAGCGATAACCGCACTGCAGGTTCAGGTTTGGGTTTGTATATAGTAAAAGAAACGATAGAGAAGCTGTGCGGAGAAATTTCATTAGACTCTCATGTACAAAAAGGAACAACTTTTATAATTAAACTACCCAACTTAATAGATTCTAATATATTAAAAATCGAGATATAAGTTTTAATTATAGTTATCCCTTTATTTGTAGTGGTTACCTTATTGAACAAATTATTTGTTTAATAGTGGCCAATTTTCGATCCTTCTGAAAGAGCTAATTTGATAGCTATCGGGGATTAGAAAAGTAAATCAAGCTTTTTTCACAAATTCAGATTTTAATGCCATGGCACCAAATCCATCAATTTTACAGTCTATATTGTGATCACCTTCAGTAAGGCGGATTTTTTTTACTTTGGTTCCTGCTTTAATCGGTGTAGATGATCCTTTTACTGGTAGATTTTTGACGATAATTACAGAATCACCATCTTGTAAAACATTGCCATTGGCATCTTTAACAACTAATACACCTTCTTCTACTTGTTCTTTTGGGTTCCATTCAAATCCACACTCAGGGCAAGAATATAATTCCTCACTTAAAAAATATCCATAAGGAGACTTACATTGTGGACAAGGTTTCATGCTTTCAGACATAGTCATTTAATACTTTTCACTAAAATTATTTATTAAACTGCTATTGCAAATTTCAGTGCCAAAAGTAAGGAAGTTATTTTAATAAATTAGCTTCGACTACCAGATTGTTGATTAAGGGATTATATGGTTTATTTGACTGAGTAATTTCTAGTATAGTATAACCAGTGGTTATTGAACCTTGTTATTTAAATAAGTTATAGATATTAAAAGACTAATTCTTATTACTTTTCTGCAATTTCTTTGAGTTTATTTAATGATTTCGGCCAAGTTGAATCAAAATAGTCAATATAGTCCGCCTCTGCATCAGTTTCTACAGTTACTGTGGTTACACCATTATTCTCATGAAAAGAATAATTTTCCAGTCCGCCAGCCCATTTTTCAACATCTGCACCTTCTGTAATTTCATTTTCACCATCTAATATTCCATAATGGCGAATAGAAACAAATTTGAATGGAACATTATCAGCAATTTCAGAAACCATTCCACCTCTTTTCCCATTTTCATCTGTTCCAACAAAGTAGATTTTTGCTCCCTTTTCCCAGCTTCCTTCATAAGTTGAGGTTGGATTAAATTCGGATGTCCATTGCTCGTATGTTTCAATATGGCTAATACCAAGCATAATGTCGTAAACCTTTTCAGCAGGTGTGTTAATGTCTATCTGGAATTTTAGTTTTTTCATGATCTGTGAATAAGTTGAAAAATTTGTATTAGTTATAGTGCTAATTTACAAAATCGATAGCGTTAAATTGAGGGGTAAAAACGACAAAAAAAGGGGGGGGAAACACACTGTTGTTGTTATCTGCAAGATCGTCTACGTTTCTGTTTATAACCTCTATTAAGTTACAAAGTAGTTTTCCGTCTATACTAGGCAAAAGCAAAAGTTTAGCAATCTGTTATATTCAAATCACAAGTTGCTTTCTCACCAAAATTAACTTTAAAGATATCAGGATGAGAAGATAAACCAATTTGCAAAATACATGAAGATTGTTAATCGAAGCTTTGTTTTTAAGATGGATTGAGGTATATAAAAGAGGGTTATTCTTGAATATTAATTGGTGATTAATTAGCTGTTTTTAGTTAGATTTGGTAAGGTGTAAAAAACTAACTTGGTTCAGTTTGATAGATTCTGCATCAGACATAAAAGTTAGCTATATAATTTTAAGTAAACGGATAAAAATATATTGATAGAAAAAATATAACAATGGAAAATCAAGGAGATATAAGGCTAATATTGGAGCAAAAAGAGCATTATCTTAATATTTTCCGTAGTGCACATATCCCTATTGTAGTTACTGATGAAAAAGGTTATGTAGTAGATTTTAACAAAGCAGCCAACGAACAAACTGGCTATACGGCTGAAGAATATGCTAAAATCAATATGTCTCAAATTGATGTAACTCGCAATACAAAAGAAGAGATAGCCAAAATAGTAAAACAAATACACGATAACGGATTTGCTGTTTTTGAAGCGCTCCACCGAACCAAAACTGGTAAAGTTTTAAATATTATAGTGAATTCTTCTCTGCTTGAAGTAGGTGGTAAGAAATACAACCTAGCAATTTTTAATGATATTACTAGTAATAAAAAAACAGAACATAGATTACTAGAAGAATTAACAGTAAAAAACGAGAAATTAGAAGAATTAAACACGGAGCTTAATCATTTCGCTTACATTGCTGCACACAATTTAAATGAGCCTTTACGAACTATAGATAACTTTGTTGGAATCATAAAAGAAGAATATCACAATACAAAAGATGAAAGTATAAACCACTATTTCTCTGTTATCCATAAAGCAACACATAGGATGCGGATAATGATTGATAGCCTTTTAGCTTACTCCAAAATAGGGAAATACGAAGATTTCGAACAAAGCAATCTTAATCAAATAATTAGTTCAGTAGAAGAGGATTTAAGCAAAATTATAGAGGAGAATCAGGTGAGCTTTAAAAAGTCAGTTTTACCTCAGATAATATGTTCTCATTTAGGAATTAGTCAAGTATTTCAAAATCTAATATCCAATTCGATTAAATTTCAGGCTCCAAATTCAAAACCAATCATCGAAATAAGTTGTCAGGAAAACCCCACCAATTGGCAGTTTTGTGTATCTGATAATGGTATTGGCATAATTCAAGAAAAGCAAAAAATCATCTTTCAAATGTTCACTAAGCTACATAAATCAACCAAGTTTGAAGGTCATGGAATAGGTTTGGCATTTTGTAAAAAAATTATTGAATTACACAAAGGGAATGTATGGATAAAATCGACTCCAGATGTAGGAAGTCAATTTTATTTCACAATTTCAAAAGACCTAAAGGTGAAAAATTAAGAAAAAACTGAAGTAAAATAGAGCATATGGCTGACATTCTATTGACTGTCAGTAAACCTCTTTTCCTTCTATTAATCAGCTTTTTTGCCTTTGAGTAGCGCATAAATTGCCATAGCATGACCATGCCCTAATTCAAATTCTTGTTTTAGCCAATCGGTAATTTCTGTTGCTTTTACATCCTTTTTAATTTTACCATTTTCAGTAAAACCCTTTTTTTCGGCCAGCTCTTTAAAGTCGGATGGCGATTTTCCTGTTTTTGCTTGAATATTATCGAGATAAGCTTGAAATGACATGTTATGCAGTATGATTAAGTTTATGAAATGATAAATATGAGGTAACTAAAATACCTAAAAATATGAGTGGAAAAAATGATTGGAAATCTATTCCATCAATATAAAAATGACTGATACTCGCAAAAGTAAAGTTGAAAGCAAATCCTGCATAGGCCCATTCTTTAACTCTTTTAGGAATAAGCGGAATAATTAGAACCAATGCTCCTAAAACTTTAAAAACAACCAAAGCATTCCCGAAATATTCAGGGTATCCCAAATGTCTTATTCCTTCTTTTGCCAGTTCAGTTTGGGAAGTAAAAGCTGGAATAAGTCCTTCCATTATAAAAATTAAGATTGTTGTTGTCCAAAAAGTGATTCTGATAGCTTTTGTTGATGCCATATTTTCTGAATATAGTTTTTATCAAAAATAATTCAGTTTTTAATGCTTTATGGGGGGCAATTTTGACAAGCTAATATGGCATTTACGACAATTTTAATGATTGATGATGTGTTTCTTAGAAATTTTGATTTCATTTAGAATAGCTTTTTTTCTTCAAAACTATCCTTTATTCAATTTCACTCATATACTAATAAACCAATACAATTATGAAGTTTAAACTCATTACATTTCTCTTACTTGTAACAACCTGTACTATTGTATATGGTCAAGAAAGGCAATCGCGTAAATCTAAAAAGCAAGAATCCGCTATGATAGAAGAAGGGTTAATAAAAGTGTCGATCATGTATCCATTTGCTGAAGGTAAAACCTTTGATATGGAGTACTACAAAACCAAGCATATGCCTATGGTAGCAGGATATTTAGGATCAAATTTGGTAAAATACACGATTGAAAAAGGTCTTACCAGCGGCATGCCTGATACACCATTGCCATACATGGCGATTGGGACTTTCTATGTAAAAAATCTAAGTGAATATCAGGAGGCTATTAAACCAAATAGAGATGCAATTCGAGCAGATTTTCCTAATTATACGAATGCTATTCCTGTTATTTTTATAAGTGAGGTAGTTAAATAAGTTAGCGGTTATAATAGCTTTATGAGACTATTTTAAGGTCAACGAATATGTTTTAGTAAAACGTTTGAGAATAGCTTTATCAAAAATTTATAAATCTCACTTTAGTAGCTTTAAAATGATTTAAAAAACTCAAGTTTTAGCATGTTTTTATAAAAAAATAGCTGCATCTTTAATACAGCTCTACAATTTTTTTAGCATGTAAATAAGACTTTAAATGAGATACATAAAAAACATAATAAAGTACACACTTATATGTATTGGTATTGTTGCACTACTTGTAGTAGTAAACTTTTTTGTGGTCAAAAAATTAGATAGTGATATTATTGAACTCGAAAGCGATTATCCTGCAAATGAGGAAAATAATTCAGTTTATAAGTTGGATGCAAAATTTATTGATGGTGAACGATTTTATTTAGAAGTACCCCTAAAAAACGAAAAATCTATTTTAGGATTTGCCGATACAGGAGGAGGAATATCGATGCTTTTAGGATATTCCGTAGAAAAGCATGATCTGCAAAAACAAGTAAAAAAGGGTGTATTAAAAGGATTTTTGCCTGTAGATTATATACAACTTAGCGATTTGGTGGAAAACTCATCTTTTCCAAAACCAGATTTCCCACGGAATTTTATCATTCGTCATCCTTTTAGTAGAGTTACAGAACCGCATCTGTTTATTCCTCCAATGGATGATGAGATTAAGGTTATTAGAGAAAATATGCCAGAGATGGAAATGTTTTTGGGTCAGAATTTCTTTATGGGCAAAGCTTGGACGATTGACTATATCAATGAACAAATTTGGGTGAATACTCCTCTATCAAAAACTGAATATGTGAAACCCAATGTGCAAAAAATTGGATTCAAGAAAAACAGCCACAACGAATCTATTTATGGTCATCCGAGTATGTATGTTGAAATTGATGGAGAAGTAATTGATGTTTTGTTCGATACAGGTGCGACCATTATCCTGACAGAAGATGGCAAAAAAGATTTGAACACAGATAAAAATACCATTGGTGGATCTTTTATTGCTGCTTCTATTTTTGATAAATGGAGAACTGCACATCCAGATTGGAAGTACTATCCTCATGCAGATATGTCTAAAGATGTAATTGAAGTTCCTCAAGTAAAAGTAGGTACATTTGAAGTTGGTCCAGTGTTGTTTGCAAAACGTCCTGATGAGAACTGGTCAGAAGGAATGATTCATTCTATGGATAAAATAGTGGGAGGAGCTATTGGAGGTTCAGTTTTGCAATATTTAAAAGTAATTATTGACTACAATTCGGAGTTAATAAAATTCGAAAAACCTGCTTTAATTGATTAAAAGATTTTGAACTATAAATCATTAATAAAGCAGGTGTATCTGGATATGCTTAATTTAGCTAAAACCTTCAGAGATAATTTCATTGAGTATCTTGAAAATATCTCCTTTTACCTTAAAACCATTTACGGTATTATATTCTGCGGCTTTTATCTTATCTGCTATTAGAATAGAAGTAGTCATTATGTAAATGAGGGGGCTATTTTCACAATTGGAGAAATATTTTTCATAGAGTTTCAGAAATTCATACCCACTTTTACTTGGCATATTTATATCAACTAAAATCAGATCGGGAAGATCATTTTCCAATAGATGATTGATAGCTTTATCAACACTTTTTTCAACATGTAAATGAATAGAAGGGTCAATCATTAAGACAGAATAGGCTACAATCTTGTTGTAAATATCGTCATCATCTATTACTAGAATCTTGTTAAGTGTTTTAGGTTTAATTATACTCTCCATGCACAATAGTTGATATACCTTAATTAATTAGCATAAAGTTTATCAATTTAACTTTGGATTTAAAGCATTTTGGATAAAAAATAATCAAATTTATATAGCTATCGCTGTAATTTCGATTATTAGCTTTTTAAATAAAAGGGGTCTTGTACATTTCCACCATCATGTGAATCGTACATAAACAGTCCTCCTTTTTTAATTCTTAAACTATCGAACATTCCTTTGTTATCTGCATTGCTAAAAACACTATTAAATACAACTTTACATTGAGCACTAGCTAACTCGAACAAATCGTAGATTCCTGAGGTATTATCGTAATGGATTTTGTCATATAATTCTCTATCTCTCAAAACTGCTATATGAAATGGCTTGCAAAATGAATAGGGTTGTAGTTCGAAACCAGCTCCAGCATCCCATTCACCCTGTTGAGCAAACTGATAGTAATTTTTCTCAATTGTTAGTTTATAGTTTCTCATATCAAATAACCCATACGAAAATGCTTCATAGGGAGGGATTTCTTGATCGCTATATTCAAAATAAATGGAATCGTAAATCTTATCTTCCTTAGCTTGAATTTCGAGCCATGTCGGAATTATATCTTCAAGTCGGGCTTTTGTTTTACGTTCAAATTCTATTAAGTCAAATTTTTTTGCCAATTCAAATGCCTCTCTTATTGGTGTAAAAGGAGAGTTACTTAAAGCATTAACTTTTAGAATTACTACTTCCAATTCTGCATGTAGTTTGGTTTTAAGCTGATTATTTAACTCTGTGATCATAATGGATAATTTATTTTCAATTATAACCCTTACTTAAATGAAGAATTATATCACTTTTAGCTCATAAAATTTATTTCAGATTTTGATTGCTCCATTCCATAATTTGCGTGAGCAGTGAGTTCAATGATTTGCCTTTTTCAGTGAGCCTATATTCCACTTTTGGTGGTTTTCTTAATGGTAAAAAAGATGAAGAATAGTGTAGAGAAAACTTCAGCTTTTGCCCAATCGATAGCAGTTTTTTATATTTCCATATTCTTAAATTTAAATCGGGCATCTTCTTATTTTAATTGCTATTCAAAGCTCTGGGACTGTATCCAAACTTTTTTTTGAAGGCAAACGAAAAATGTGAGAGGTTTTCAAACCCTGCTGAAAGATATACCTCAGTGGCTTTTTGTTTTTTGGTGGTAAGCTTATTAATTCCATACAAAGAAACTATTCTAGTAAGCAAAGCCAAAGTCACCTCTTTCCTAAATTGGCTTTCTGGGAATGTGTGATTTTAAATGTTAGTGAATAAAATTACTTTGTTATATATATTAAAAGGAAAATAGATAGGGATTATAGGTCTTAATAGATGATCCTTTTTTTGAGTTTAAACATCTTTATCGTCAAATTGAAATGACCCTTATTAATTGGTTCATAGGCTTTATTTGTAAGTATTACATGTGGATTTACTGTTATTCGAAATCGATCACTTCCAAAACCCATCATAGGAATCAATCTTAATGTTCCA
>PBYL01000228.1 GCA_002729595.1 Thalassovita sp.
AAAAAATAAATAAATATGATGTAAGAAATGTGGATGATTTATTAACGTTATCCAAATATCTGTTAAAGAACTGTTTCTGTATTAAGATTTCAGAAGCATGCAAATATAAGATAACTGCGCTTTTTGAGGTAAGAAAATTCTTTGAAACGATACTATTTTAGGGGGGAATTCATAGGAAAAGCAGATAAACGTGGATTTATTCGAATATAAATCCACATTTATTTTTGATTAAAATAGATATTTGGTGATGTAAGAATCTTGGTAGAAATTAACTTGCTGTTGTAGGTTGTTTTGCCTCAGCCTCTTTGTTTTCAATCACTTTTTCTAATTTCGTGATTCTCTTCTTAAGAATTCTTAGCTTATCTCTTTTGGGTTTAAAAGTGTTAGATACAACACTTTGCTTTTGTATGGCAGCAAAATCTTCGATAGCAGTAATGTAGTTTTCCAGTCTTTTTATAGAGTTACTGGTAACTATTATGTCTTGGTGCAGATCTTTTAAAGAGTTGTTGTTGTCTACTTCTAAGTTTTTGCTTATCTCGTTTAATTTGCTGAATATAAAATCATAATCTTTTTTCAGAAGATTATTCTGGTAAATCAGAAATGCCATATAACCAGCAAATGGAATTATTATTACCAAAAAGTATAACATAGAGTTAGTGGAATTTTTTTTGCAAAAAAAATAAAAAAAATTGATCTGATTTACATAAAGTTAACAATTATGTAATAATAGTAAAAACGAAAAAATTATGCAGCCTTACATATTAGCTGCATTTTTTCAGTGGTTGCTATTCTCATATACGCAATCTGAATCACAATTGGTGTCATTATTTTATAGTCTGGTCTGGCTAAATCGTTCAATACCCACGCTGTGGTGAAAGCCATTCCTAATGGACCAGTTAATACAGCAGCAGTTTTTCCAAGAAAAAGTTTATGTGCGCCAATTTTTAAACCTTTTAGTATGCTGTATTTCATTGATTTACTAATTGCGAGCTTGGCTACTGAACTAGCTAACAAAACACCAATCACTCTTGGTTTCATATTTTCTTTTCTAATGATCTTTTTTATATCATTACTTAGTGTTTTGCGGGTGTAATCATGAGGATTTATTTTCATCTCCTTCATAAAATTTTGTAATTCTGATGCATCCATTTTCTGCATAGAATCCATTAAAATTTTAGATAAGAGCATTACTTCTAGCTTTTCGGTAGACTTGTCTTTTGTATATTCTATACCAGACTTTTTACATACTCTTTCAAGCATACTTCTATAAGGCACACCTTTACCAGTAATAAAATTGGCAAAAATATGACCACCAAAATTCTGAATTTCAGCAGCAACTAGGTTCCAATATTTTTTGTGGTTTGGGAAATGTTCTTGTACTCGGTCGTACTGCATTAACCTCGAATTAAATCTTTTTTTACCACTTGGGAGCTTGGTTATATAGTTTACCAGCACATCGAGGTCTTCCTGTTTGCTATATTGCAAAAAGGTTAAATCCGGATCTGATATATAGGGCATCTTAGTTTGTCTTTTAGTGTTAGCTTAGTTTTTTTATTTGGTTTAATTGCCCTTACACTCAATTGTAATATTGTTAGTATTAACAACTATTTACGTATAGCTATGTCAGTAGATGCACTACAAATTGAATATGACTAAACAAAACTTTCGTATGTAATATAGTTTTGGTTTAGTTTCCTGTCTGGATGCAGATATTTTGAGGTTCTGTAAAAAATCTTAATGCTTCTTCACCGCCTTCTCGGCCTAAGCCAGATTGCTTCATGCCACCAAATGGAGTTCTTAAATCTCTTAACATCCAGCAGTTGACCCAAACAATACCACATTTTATTGCAGATGAAACACGATTCGCTTTGTTAATATCATTCGTCCATATAGAAGCTGCAAGCCCATATTTTGAATCGTTAGCTAAAGTAACAGCTTCTTGTTCATCTGTAAATTTCATGAGTGAAACTACTGGGCCAAAAATTTCTTCCTGATTTACTCTACAATTAGCAGATAGGTTCTCAATAACGGTGGGAGTAATAAAGTTTCCTTGTTTGCATCTGCCTTCTACCTGAGTTTTATTTCCACCAGTGAGAATCTGACCTCCTTCTTTTAGAGCTAAATCTATGTAAGAAAGTATTTTCTCTGAATGATTATTTGATATAACAGCGCCAACATCGGTAGAAGGTACAAGTGGATCACCAATTTTTAACTCCTTTGTTTTGGCTAAAAATGCTTCTTTAAAGGCATCATAACAAGATGCTTGTACTAGAATTCTAGAACCACATAAACAGATTTGCCCTTGGTTAGAAAACGATGCTCTTACAGCGGTTTCAACTGCTTTATCCAAATCGCAATCATCAAATACCACAAATGGATTTTTACCGCCCAGCTCAAGAGATACTTTCTTAAATGTTGGAGCACAAACTGACGCTATTTTACTTCCTGTAGTTGTTCCGCCTGTAAATGAAATGGCATTTACATCTTCATGAGAAACAATGGCTGCACCCGCTTTGTCACCATAGCCATGTACAATATTAAGCACTCCTTTAGGCAAGCCTACTTCTTTGCAAATTTTAGAAAACAAGAAAGCAGTTGCAGGTGTGAGCTCAGAGGGTTTAGCAATTATGGTATTTCCTGTTGCCAGAGCTGGAGCTATTTTCCATGTAAAAAGATACAAAGGAAGATTCCACGGAGAAATGCAACCAACTACACCTAATGGATGCCTTTTGGTATAATTAATTGCTTGTTGATTGGTGATATGCGCATTATCTGTTGTATGAAGTATCGCAGTGGCAAAAAAGCGCATATTTGCTGCTGCTCTTGGTATATCTACTGTTTTTGAAAGGTTAATTGGTTTGCCTGTATCATTAGTTTCTACTAAAGCGAGTGTATCAGCATTTGCATCAATTATCTCAGCGATTTTCAACATCAATTCCGAACGTTCTTGTACTGTGGTTTTACTCCAACTTTCACTTGCTTTTCTTGCAGCTTCTACGGCCAACTTTACATCACTTTCATCTGAATCTGGAATAAGTGCATAAGCTTCTCCCGTAGCAGGATTTATATTTTCTATAAAATTTCCACTTACAGGTTCTTGTAATTCACCATCAATATAATTCAGTAGCTTTTCCATCCTAAAAAGTTTAATGAGAGGTTACTCAATCTTTAAAAATTAAGTAATTGAGATCAAAATATGTTTCGAAGCTGATTTTAATTTAGTTCAACTGCTTAGTATTCTTTTTGTCTAAATGCTAGCCGGTCTGAAAGTAAGCATAACTGATTCATCTAACCTTTTACAATCGTTAACAAAACAATGCGTTTACTAGAAGATTACAGCCGACGTATGCATCTATTCATCATTTGCTAATCATACACAACAAAGTATATGTCGGGTATTAACCTAACAACAATGCTATGAAAAATACTTTCAAAGTTATTTTACTGCTTACTGTTTTCTTTATAAGTGTCAAATCTACAAAAGCTCAAGAAGATTATGCTTCAAAATACTTCGATGATACACCAGAACAAGAAAGTACAACTACAGAAGAAACCTCAGAAGGCATAGATGTAGGCTATCTGGCAAACGCATATTTCGGCATGAACGACAGTGCCAGTGTGTTCAGAGGCAATTTTGGATTTACTCAAATCGGTGACCAGCAATATGTGGGCACAAGATTACAGCCTGAATTAGGCTTTGGTAAAATCGGTCTCGGTTTAGATGTGCCCATTTTATTTAACATTGAAGATGGCTCAATGCGAACAGAAGAGTTTGAAAGAGGGGTTGGCTTATTAAGACTAGTAAGGTATTTCAGGTATGGAGTTAAAAAGCGCGATCCATTATATGTAAGAGTTGGCGATATAACAGGTTCTTATCTTGGTTATGGTATTCTCTTAAATAATTACACCAACTCAATCAGCTACGAGAGAAGAAAGGTAGGTTTAAACTTTGATGTGAATATAGACGGAATGTTTGGGGTAGAAGGAATTTATAGCGACATCAATCTTACTTCGCTTAACCTTTTGGCTGTGAGACCTTATGTGCGTCCATTTTCCAAAATGCCTATTCCTGTAGTAAGATCATTTGAGTTTGGTGGTAGCTATGTTACAGATAGAGACAAAACTTCTCAAGTTGAAATTAATGATGAAGAAGGCGAGGTGAGAAATAAGACCGTATTTTTTGATAAAGGTATTTCTGCATGGAGTACAGATATGGGTGTTACTTTTCTTAAAATTCCTTTTATTACTGTAATGGGTGCTGTTCAATATGCCTCAATCAGCAAAAACCAATCAGACTCTTTAGCTACCTATTTTAACGATCAAATTGAAAGTGGTGCAGCAGATGGAACTCCTCTTGCAGATGGTTATTCAAAAGGACATGGTTTAAGTGTAGGTGTAAATGCTAAGATTAACTTTATCGGGAATGTATTAAAAGTAGATACAAGAATTGATAGACTTTGGTATTCAGACCATTTCTTACCACAGTTCTTTGATGTAAACTACGAGATAAACAAAGATTTAAGAATGATTTCTTTGGGTACTGCCGAAAAAATGAGTGGTATTTATGGTGTGCTTTCGGCAACACTATTAGATAAAGTAAGAGTAAGTGGTAGCTTATTAATGCCAGATGTAGTTTCAGAAGAAACACCCGCTTTAATGCAGTTAAATGCAGAGTTGATCAACATGTTTGATAAACTTTCTCTTAAAGCAACTTACATTAAAAGTAATCTTGTTGACTTGGAAGATGTAATTATGCTAGATGATCGCTCATTAGCTCGAATGAGAATGTCTTACCAATTAAATAAATTCTTAGTAGTTGGAGCAGATTACCAATGGACTTATGCGCTGCAAGAAGATGGAAGCTTTAAAGCAGATCATTATTTTATGCCTTATTTCGGTTTTAGCTTGCCATTGGGCAAAACAAAGCAAAACACGAAAGATGTAATTCTAGAAGAGTAAGCATTTTTTGTAGATATAAAGTATTGAATACAGAGGAGGGCAGAACGCTCTCCTTTTTTTGTTTTGTGAAATTTGAATTTTTTGTATGGTTTTGATTTAATTTTTATATGTTTTTTTAGAAATAATAAGATTTGGTGGTTTATTTCATAAGCCTAGTCTAATTTTGATTTAAATATCATAATCTTATATATAATGGACGGAAACGCAATTGTTTTAACAAACGGACTTCTAGATCATCATAAAGCTAAAACTGCACATGGCTTAATAAGAGGCAGCGATCGCTATAATATAGTGGGAATTATCGACCATAAATTTGTTGGAAAAGATGCTGGAGAAGTGCTTGATGGTAAAAAAAGGAACATTCCTGTTTATGGAGATATAGAAACATTTACGGCTACTTCACCTGTAAAAGCAGATTACATGATTGTAGGTATTGCTACAAAAGGTGGTGTTTTGCCAGACGAAATGAAACCATTTATTAAGTCTGCTATTAAAGCAGGTTACTCTATAGTAAGTGGTTTGCATGAGTTCTTAAGTGAAACTCCGGAAATTGTTGAACTGGCAAATGTTTATAATGTAAAATTAATTGATGTTAGAAAACCTAAGCCTAACAAAGACCTGCATTTCTGGACAGGAAGAATAGCAAAAGTAGCTTGTCCGAAAATACCGGTAATTGGTACAGACTGTAACATGGGTAAAAGAACTACTTCTCGCTTTTTAAAAGAGGCAGTATCAGAAGCTGGTTTAAATGCTCAAATGATTTACACTGGACAAACTGGTTGGATGCAAAGCGGGCAATACGGGTTTATTTTTGACTCTACTCTAAATGACTTTATTTCAGGAGAAATCGAGCATGCCATTGTAACATGTTACGAAAATGAAAATCCTGATATTATCTTTATAGAAGGTCAGTCGGCATTACAAAACCCTACAGGCCCATGTGGTTCTGAGTTTTTGATTTCGGCTGATTCTGACGCTGTAATTTTGCAACATGCTCCTAAAAGAGAGTTTTTCCACGGTTGCGAAGGTTATAAGCGTACAATTCCAACACTTGAGCAAGAAATTGCCCTTATCAAAATGTATGGAGTTGATGTAATGGCTGTAACAT
Organism: Thalassovita sp.; assembly: GCA_002729595.1. Classification (GTDB taxonomy): domain Bacteria; phylum Bacteroidota; class Bacteroidia; order Cytophagales; family Flammeovirgaceae; genus Chondrinema. The sequence goes on from PBYL01000228.1 coordinate 6,068, forward strand.
TAAATACAGAAGATATGACCAAAGAAGAAGCTTTGGAATATCAAAAGGAAAAAGAGGCATCTTTAGGTATACCAGTAATTTTACCACTAGACGAAGGTGTTGGCAGACTTGCTGAAACAATTAGTGAGTTTGTAAAAAACTATCAGCATAGTTAATCCTCTTTTTTACAAAAGATTTTTTAACTGCAGCATTATCAAATACAAATTAATTACCTAAACAAAGGGTTTATTAGAATTACTTTTCAAGTTTTTTCTGCAAACCCTTAATGCTTTTTATCTATTAGAGAAATGAAAATAACTGCTGTAAAAACGAAAAAATGCGAATTGGGTCTTTTAAGACCTTATTCAATTGCCTATAAAACTGTTAATACTGTTTCTGTTAGTCTTCTAGAGATTGAGCTAGAAAACGGACTTTACGGTCTGGGTTCTAGTAATCCAAGTCCTTATGTAGTTAAGGAGTCTTTAGACGATACAATGAAAACGCTTAGCGAAGAAAACTTCGAGTGGCTTATTGGTCAAGACATCAGAACTTTTTATCAGTTGTTGTTCGAGGTAAATACTCGCTATAAATCACAACCAGGTGTAAGGTCTGCTTTAGACATTGCCTTGTATGATGTATTTACTAAGTACTTAGATGTTCCATTGGTTACTTTCTTAGGTCAGAAAATCGATTCGCTATATACTTCTATTACAATAGGTATTAAGAATGTAGAAGAAACCATGGAAGAGGCGGAAGAATATGTAGATAGAGGTTTCAAAATCTTAAAGGTAAAACTTGGTCAATCAATCGAAGAAGACATTGAGCGATTAACCAAAATAAGAGAAAAGTATGGTGAGAGCATTATTGTGAGAATTGATGCGAACCAAGGTTACGATTTTGATCAGATTAGTGAGTTTTACGAAAGAACAAAGTCACTAAACCTAGAATTAATCGAGCAGCCAATCGATGCTTCTGATGTTGATCCAATGCGTAGACTTCCAAGCGATATTAAATCTTTAATTGCAGCAGATGAGTCTTTGATTTCTCCAAGAGATGCATTTAGTTTAGCTTCTCCACCAGCAGCTTGTGGCATTTTTAACATCAAGTTGATGAAATGTGGCGGAGTGAAAAAAGCATTAGATATAGCTACTATTGCTCAAAACAGTAATATATCTTTAATGTGGGGATGTAATGATGAAAGTATCATTAGTATTTCTGCTGCTTTGCATGCTGCATTATCTTGTCCAAATACAAAATACATCGATCTTGACGGTAGTCTGGATTTAGCCAGAGATGTTGTAGAAGGTGGTTTTGTTTTGAAAGATGGAAAAATGACAGTAAATGGAAAAGCTGGTTTAGGTGTGTCTTTGATTCAGCATTAATAGAAGCAATATTTCATAAAAAAGCAGACTTGAAATAGCTCAAGTCTGCTTTTTTATTTTCTGTTTACTGCTATAGTTAGAAAACCGATTGTTCTTTCTCAATGTCCTCTATATCAGTTTTAATTACAATTCCCCATTTCATTTTAGGGATTGAGGTAAAGTAATTTAAAGTCGATTTACCTCTGTAATCTGTTATTATTTCAGAGCCTGTATTCATATAAGCAGCTCTTTTTATCGCATCAAAACCACCTCTTTCTGGTGGAATGATATAAGGTATTTCTTTAATCTCAGAATAGTTGATCGGTGTAAGCAAGCTAACATCGCTACCAGATTTACTACAAATAATAATCTCACCATTCTCACCTAGTATCTTACTGTTATCTTGTAGCAGTTCTTTTAAGTAATCAGATACATTAATGATAATTAAAGCATTGCCAATCCACTGTTGTAAGCTATCGTAAATAGGCGTAACTACAGTCATTTTACTGTTATCTGTAATATAATTGATGGTATCTTTATTTTCAGGTTTGCTGCTAAAAGTAAAGTTTAATTTAGCCTCATTAATCTGAAAATTACTATTCTGGTTGGTATTGTAAATTACCCTTCCGTTTCTATCAGAAAGAATGATATCTTCATAATGGTTACTGCTTCTTATCGGCTGAATTATATGGTTGTAATCCATCCTTTTACCTTGGTAATGCGGATTGTAGGTAAGGTTATAGGCATGGTCGTTACTCCAATAAGTCATTCTGCTCAAGTCATCAACAATTATGGGAGAATACTTAAGAAAGTTGAGGTTTGCTTCCATCTGGCTAAAATGCTGTTCAACTTGCTGCGCTTTTAGCTGTCCCATAATCTTCATTACCACCTCATATCTGGCGAGGTTAGATTCTGTAATGTTTTTGTAGGCTCTTGTAATGAAAATAGAGAAAATAATTGTGATTAACAGAGCTCCTGAGATCAGTCCTGTTAATATTTTCTGTCTGTTTTTCTCCTTATTTCTGGCAGATTCTAGTGCTTCTCTACTATCTTCAATAAACTGTAATTGTAACTGAGTAGGAGCAGGTTCTTTACCTTCATTTTTACAATCTGTAACCCATTGGTCTGCTATTGCCAATTCAGATTCGCCTAATAACAACTCGTGGTTTTTGTTGGCGGCTTCCCATTCTAAACTCTTTTTAGAAAGCTTTGTATGAAATTGCACATGCTCCCTGTCGATATCTAGTGTTCGAAGCAGTTCGCTAAAACTGGTATGAAAGTCTCTAATACCCGGTCTAAACTCAATCCACTGTATGTTTGCCAGATCATTTGGCAATTCCTGATCGCTCACATAATTGTAAAAAACGGTGATTATTCTTTTGTTGAGTCTTACAGCATATTCGACTTCTTCGGCGCAATAAGGAGACCTAATAGAATGCGGAGTAATGATGAATAAGAGGTTGTCTGCCTCTTTAATTCCCTTAAATATTTCCTCTTTAAAATCAGTTCCGGCAGAGATATATTCTTGGTCAAACCAAGTGGTTTTACCGTTGAGTTGTAGGTACTCGTTGAGTTTTCTGGCAAAATCAGAATCACTTCTGGAATAAGAAATAAATACTTCTACAGGTAGTGAGAAGCTCCTTAATTCACTTTCTACTATAAAATCCCTATGAACATTTATAGGGGAATAATTCTTTCTGCTTTCACTTTCTTTGAGCCAAGCTTTTGCCAACTCCAAATTCTTACCTCTCAGTAAAATGCTCATGTTGGCATTTTGCTTTTGCCATTTTAGTGCTTTTACTAAAAGTTGTTTATGCCTTTCAACATATTCGGCATCGGTATATAATTCATGAAGTAGCTCGTCGCATCTTTGGTTAAAGACGTCTTTGTTGGTAAACGACTCACTAAAATCCATAAATTGCAAAGAGTGAATAAATGATGGAATCGATTCACTCGGAGTATCTTCTACTACAATTGATATAATACGCTTATTGAGTTGGTAAGCGTAATCGAGTTCTTTTAAACAGTATTCCGATTTTACAGAATGAGGTGATATTAAAAATATAAAATTGGTCGCGCCTTCAATTCCTCGAATAATTTCTTCTTCAAACTTTTTACCTGAGCGAATATCGGTTCTGTTGGTCCATACAGTAAAACTATTTCGCATTAAAACCTTTCGAAAGGTATCTAATCGGTCTTTATCTTCTGTCGAATAGCAGATAAAGACTTCCGTCATCAGGTTAAATGCATTTTTCTCGCTTTCACAAATGTATTCTGTGTGAATGTCTGAAGGCTCACAAGGTGAGTGCTCGTTCTCAAAGTTGATTTTTAACCAGTCTTCTGCATCTAATCTGTCTTGACCAACTAGTAAGTAATCGTTTTTTCTTTTGTTAGAAACCCAATCGAGCGCCTTGTTTAAAAGCTTTGTATGGAGAGAAACATAGTCTTTATGTTTTTCAATGGCATTTACAATTGAATCGCAGAGTTTAAAAATACCATTTTCTCCAGACTTTAGATATATCCAATTTAAATCTTGAATGGCTGGATGCATATCCATTTGCACGCTTTCCTGATCAGGCATTCTGTACAGTACAGGAATGATTCTTTTACCATAGTAAATTGCCTTTTCAATTTCTTCTCTGCAATAGGGAGATACAATTGAATCTGGCGAAATGATAAAAATGAAATTATGAGCATTTATAATTCCACGCTCTATTTCTAACCTAAAGTTGACTGCTTCAGGAATATCATTCTGATCGAACCATACTTTAATGTTTTCATTTTTCAGTTGAGTTACCAAAGATGAAGCAAAAGAAAGGTCTCTTCTGGAGTAGGAAATAAAAATATCGTCAATATTATTTTTTTTATCCTGACCTATCGCGTAATTCAATATTTCCCTTGGCATAGTTCTTCTGGAAATGTCTGTGTGTATAATAGCTTGATTAGCCTGACCAAAAAAGTGGCAAAAAATATCTATCTGTGCTTACATGCTTGATTCACATTGCCACAGACCTAACGCAGAAGGTATTTTTAGATTTTATGAGAGAAAAGCTTTTCGGGCATCATCGATTTTTAACTTGCCTTTTTAGGTGTCTTTTGTACTTGTATTTAGTCATTATCTGTACAGTTACTTTTGCACCCAAGGTAAAATAGATGTCATCCTTGGTACTATCGCCAGTAGGAATATTTCCATCGAGCATATCGGTTTTAGTGAATCGCACGCCACCTTCCAAATCAATACTGATGCTTTCATGGATGTAATACTTAAGACCAAGTCCGGCAGGAATCATCAGCGATTTGTTAGAATAGGTGGTGTCTTCAGTTGATAGCAGATTGCTGTCGTCGTCCAAAGATTTTGGGTTGTATAAAACTCCACCAATACCTCCATAGATGTATGGCGAAACTTTTTTTGCATAGCTCTCTATACTCTTTTTAGGAATAAACTCATGCACAAGTGCCAAATAAGCTTCTGCATTGTATGAATTAAAACCTACTTGTGTACTAGAATTTCCTTCGGGTTTGGAGTAAAGTTGGAAGCCTGCTGTTTCTAATCTAAAGCTTACAAAGTGGGTAAGTCTATAAACTAAACCTGCACTAATAAATGGCGTAAGGTGATTTTTTTGATTGGCAAAATCTGGTGCTTTACTCAAATCACCTGCATAAGCAGTAATGCCCAAACCTAATCGGTAACTAAATGGACTCAATAGAGGATGGGCATATTTCTTAAAATAAGGTTGCCCAGTTTTTCCTCTAAAAGTTTCTTGTGGAGATAGATAAGTAGTAGAAGAACTCTTCTGAAGTGAATCTGTATCGAATGTATTTGCTTTTGTATTCTGAGAAAACACAATTGCACAGATCAATATCAAAGTAAAAAAAATATTCTTCTTAAGAATTAGCATACAATAAAATCAGATTAAAAAATCAATTTTTATATGTTGACGAATCTATCTCTGTAAAATTATCCGTTTTGAGTCACATTATTTTTATTTTCACTCCACCAGGCTATTAAAAGTATTATTGCAATAAGCAGGCTAAGTATCCAGAATGTGGTGGTTTTATTACCTTCAAAAAAAGCTGTATAAAACACAGCTCCATAAATTCCACCAATACAAGGTCCTACAACTGGTATCCAAGCATAAGACCAGTTAGATTTTCCTTTACCAGCAATAGGCAAAATAAAGTGAGCGATTCTCGGCCCTAAGTCTCTAGCCGGGTTTATAGCATAGCCGGTTGTTCCACCCAATGAAAGCCCGATACTGACTATTAGTAAGCCTACAATAAAAGGATTTAAGCCTTCAGTAAAGGTGTTTGCACCAATGGTTAACAAGCCTACAATTAATACAAAAGTGCCTATCATTTCGCTTACAAGGTTGGCAAAGTTGTTTTTCATGGCTGGGCCAGTAGAAAATACACCCAGTTTAGTGCCTGTATCTTCGGTCGCTTTCCAATGTGGTAGGTATTGAAGCCATACGATTGTTGCTCCTAGAAATGCACCAATCATTTGAGCACTAATGTAAATAGGTACTTCGCTCCATTCAAAAGAGCCATTAACAGCAAGTGCAAGTGTAACTGCAGGGTTAATATGTGCGCCACTAACTTGGCCTACAGCATAAATTGCCATGGTTACGCCAAGTCCCCAACCAAAAGAGATACTGAGCCAGCCGGCTCCATTAGCATAAGAGTTTTTTAGAGAGCTACCAGCATTAATTCCTCCTCCAAGTATAATTAATAGCATGGTGCCTAGTAATTCAGCAGTGAAGTTGTTCATATTTTTCATTTTCAATTTATAGGAGCAATATACAAAAATGGCTAAACAGCATTAAGTTTTTTTGCCGATTGCTTCAAATTTTCCCGGTTTATCATCATAAATAAAAAGCCTCTCTGTTATTAAAACTGACATTAAAGTTTTTACTAATGATGAACGAAGAGCAGGAATTAACTAAAAAGCTGATCAGTGAATTTAAGAAGGTACAGCAGAGCATTAAGAAGGTGATGGAAGGCGGATATTACAATGAGGCTATCCAGATTATTAATGATATTAGTAGAGATAGTTTCGACTTTGATGTGAGCGTGCCTTTAAATATGCCTCTCGAAGATCTAATGATTTTATTAGAAGATCACAGACAGCTAACTCCTTTTCAACTCAATGTATTGGCAGAGTTGCTCATGCTAGAAGGTGACGTTCATTTTGTTTCTCATAAATATCAAGAAAGTAAAGATTGTTACGAAAAGGCACTTCGCATTTTTTATCATTTAGACGAAAGAATGGAAGAACCTTTTTCTATAGATTTAATGGACAGGATGAATACCTGTATGGAAATGATTCAGCGAATTATTACCCAAGAAAAGTAGATTTAGTTTTCTGTTGAGTCGTATCCAAAGCTGTCAAAAACTTTTTGGGCTTCTTGTGAGAATAAAAACTTAAAGAAATCGGAAGAAGCCTTTGCCTCATGATCAATCCCATAATTCAATACCATACCTCCGTGGGGAATTCCCTGCCAATCTTTTACCACTTGCCAGTGCCCTTTATCTTTTAATTGTTTGCCATACATGGCAGAAGCAGCAGTAAAAGCAGCATTTACACTTTCAGAATAAATATACTGGTTTACTTTGCCGACACTTTCACCATATACAATTTTAGCTTGCACGTTTTCCCAATTATCGTGTTGCATCAACCAGTTTTTAGCATTAGCTCCGTAAGGTGCAAGTTCAGGTTGTGCTATGGCAATGGTTTTCGTATTGCTCTCATTCAAAAATGAAATTATATTATTTTCACTTACTGCTGATTTACTCCAAAATACCAATCTGCCATAAGTAACAATTTGTGGAGTATTTCTGGCAATTCCATCTTGATGCAGGTTTTCAGGATAAAACATATTCGCAGAAATGAATATGTGAAAAGGAGCTTTATTTTTTATCTGAGCAGTGAGTTTACCAGAAGAAGCAGAGATAATTTCTACTTTAACATCTGGGTGTTGTTTTTCGAAAGCTTGTTTAATTGGCTGCATGGGTAAAGCCAAGTTGGCTGCAACCGCTACTCTAATGGTTTGTTGGGCATTTGCAGCGCTAATTAATGTGAAAGCAACTAAGCTGGTTAATAGGATTTTTATGATTTTCATAGCATTGATGTAATTCTCTCCAATTTATGATTTTTAATTTCCCCTTTGCTTCTAATTTTTTGATATTTGCCTGAATTTATAAAAAATATATATAACAACATGAATGTACTAATAGTTGGCTCTGGAGGGAGAGAGCATACCTTTACCTGGAAACTAAAGCAAAGTGCCAAAGTTGATAAATTGTTTGTAGCGCCCGGAAACGCCGGTACAGCAGCTATAGCAGAGAATGTAGCTATAGGAGTTAGCGACTTTGAAAAACTAGGAGAGTTTGCTTTGAAAAACGATATTGACATGATCGTTGTTGGCCCAGAAGTACCTTTGGTAGAAGGTATTGTCAACTATTTTAAAGCTGATGAAAAGCTTAGTGGCATCAAATTAATTGGCCCTGATGCACAAGGTGCGGCGCTTGAAGGAAGCAAAGATTTTTCTAAGAACTTTATGGAAAAATACAGCATCCCAACAGGTAAGGCAGGCACATTTACTAAAGAAACTTTAGCAGAAGGTTTAGCTTACCTCGAAACAGAAAAAGCGCCTTATGTATTAAAAGCAGATGGTTTAGCAGCAGGAAAAGGTGTAATTATTACCGAGTCTTTAGATGAAGCAAAAGCTACGTTAAAAGAAATGCTTGATGGCAAGTTTGGTGAGGCAAGTAAGAGTGTGTTGGTAGAAGAATATTTGTCTGGTATTGAGCTTTCAGTTTTTGTG
>PBYL01000229.1 GCA_002729595.1 Thalassovita sp.
ACAGGATCTAGGAAGCCGGAGGTGCATGCAGAGGAGCGGTTTGCCTCTTAAAAAGCCGCATTTAAATAGTCGCAAACGACGAAACTTACGCACTAGCCGCTTAATACCCGGCATAGGCCCTTCCACCACAGCTTAGTTTGCTAGCGTGGGTTTGGAAGGTCATATAAGCAAACTAGCGAGGGAAACTCTCCTGAGGTTGAACCGCGAAACAGTATCAGGACAGCTATTAGGAACCCTGTTTGTCGGGGTCCAAAATAGTTAAAGAAAAGACAAACTAAGCATGTAGTACCAAAGGTAGACATTTTCTGGACGCGGGTTCAAATCCCGCCAGCTCCACCAATTCAAAAAAAGACGTCTTAGGACGTCTTTTTTATTTTTAATCCTTTCTCTTTTCTATTCCATTTTTATAAGCCCTAAACCCAGTTCCCGTCCACCGTTTGAATGCCTTAGCAAAAGCACTTTCATCGTTATAGCCCAGATACTGCGCTAAACTTGCCTGGGTTACTTCTGGCTTTTGTATTTGATTCAGAGCGTGTTGCTTGCGAATAGCCTGCGCCATTGTGTGGTAGTTAGTGTCCGTCTCTTTTAACCTACGCAGTAAGGTTCTTTCGCTCACTGCAAAGCTGGCGGCAATTTGGCTACGGGTTAGCCATGGTTGGTTGATGAGTAACGCCTCGACCTTTTCTGAAAAAGAATGATGAGTCAGTTGGTTAAGTTGCTGATTTGCCAGCTCCAACATTTGCGCTTGAATAGCGGGGTTCACTTCTCGTTGTTTAAAGTGCCAGTCAGCATCGCCGTACACAATGGCATTTTGCATCTGATTAAAGCTCACCTTCGCTTCGCCAAACACCTGGCTATACAATTCGTTTGGTGCTTGTTGCGCGTGTTTAAAATATACCGCAACGGGCGTGATATTCTTGCCCGCCACCCACCGGGCTCCCGTTGCAATACCTGCCATGATAGCCTCTATGCGAACATCGACTGCGGCAGTAAACATAGGTTCGTAGCGTACGCTCCACCCTTGCTTATCACGGGATTTATCAAACACCCCGCCTTCACCTATTAGCGGCGAGTACTGAATAAGGCTGTCTACAGCCACACTTAACGAAGGGCTACTTAGCAGTAAAAAGCCCATAGTGTCGAAGTTTTGCGGTAACATGGCTAAGCCAATGTGCAAACCTATGCCCTTGTCGCCATGGCGTTCCACTTCAAGCCACAGTTTATCTTGCAACAACAATGGTAAACGCTCTTCACCTTTATGTTGTTGAATACTGGCTAACAACTTGTCTTCTATCGGAATAGCCAATTGTGCTAATTGATTAAGTATTGCCTGAGTAAAGCTTTGTGTAACACTGGCCGCCATAGTCTACGTATTTTCCTACCTAATGGAGGTATAGCATACTGAAGCTGTCCCGAATTAACTAGTTATTTGTCCTTTGTGAGCAAGGAAACCTTGTCAACACCCTGTTAACCTTATTAACAGGTAGTTAAAAGAGACAGTAATCATGAATCCTTATGTGGTTATAGGAGCCGGGCCTATGGGCCTGTGTACAGTGCGGCGTTTAGCAGAAAAAGGTATTAAGGTACTGGGCTTGGAAGCCCATAGCGATGTGGGTGGTTTATGGGACATCGACAGCCCCACCAGCACCATGTATGAGTCAGCGCACCTTATTTCGTCTAAGCGCATGACTGAATTTGACGACTTTCCCATGAGTCATGATGTGGCCACCTACCCACGGCATGATCAGCTCAAACACTATTTTCAGTCTTATGCTACCCACTTCGATTTATATCGTCATTACCAGTTTAATTGCTGGGTAGAATCAGTAGAGCCCCACAACGGACAATGGCGGATCAGCTATCGCAAAAATGATGAACAGCATCAGATTATTGCTGCAGGCGTATTGCTTGCCAACGGCACATTACACCACCCCAATGTCATCGACTTTCCTGGCCATTTTAACGGTGAGCAGATGCACAGTGCTCAATACAAAAGTGCTGATATCTTTGCAGATAAGCGGGTGCTTATTGTGGGGTGTGGCAACAGTGGGTGTGACATCGCCGTCGATGCGGTTCATCGGGCTAAGCACGTCGACATGGTGGTACGTCGCGGCTATTACTTTTTACCCAAGTTTGTCGCCGGCATTCCCACCGACACCTTAGGTGGTAAAATTCGCTTACCCAATTGGTTAAAACAACGTGTAGATGGCACGTTGGTGCGCTTAATTTCGGGTAAGCCCAGTCATTTTGGCCTGCCAGACCCCGATTACAAAATGTATGAATCACACCCTGTAGTTAACTCGCTATTTTTACATCATATTGGGCATGGCGACATCACCGTACGCCCTAATATTGAACGATTAACCGACAATGGCGCGTGTTTTAGTGACGGTAGTCAAGCAGAATACGACCTCATTTTACAGGCCACCGGCTATAAACTGCATTACCCCTTTATTGATAAACAGCACCTCAACTGGGTAGGCGATGCGCCGCAGCTCTATTTAAATGTGTTTAACCCCCTACACCCTAATTTATATGTGATGGGTATGGTAGAAGCTGCGGGGCTGGGCTGGCAAGGGCGTGACGAACAAGCCAAGTTGGTCGCCAATGTCATATATTTGCAACAGCATCGACAACAAGCCGCAGATGCATTTTTTGATAAAGTGAAAGCACAAGCCAGCCAGCGGATAGACGGAGGCATGCAGTACTTACCGTTAGAGCGTATGGCTTATTACGTGCACAAAGCCGACTATTTGGCTGCGCTGTCCAGTGAAATTCAACAGTTGGGACAGGGAGCGTAAATGTCGTCAACTAGCCTTTTTGTTTTAAATGCGGTGCTAGCCATGATGATGTTTGGTATAGCGCTAAGCCTGACGCCTGAGGACTTTCGCCGAATTGCAAGACAGCCCCTTGGCCCGCTTGTTGGAATGATTGCGCAGTTTGTATTGTTACCCGCATTGACGTGTCTGCTTACCTGGCTCGTTCCTATGCCAAGTGAAATAGCACTGGGTTTACTCCTTGTGAGTTGCTGTCCGGGGGGAAGTTTTTCCAATTTAATGACCTACTTGTCCAATGGCAATACGGCGATGTCAGTAAGTATGACAGGAGTAGCAAGCTTACTTGCCTGTGTCCTCACCCCGCTTAACTTCATGTTTTACGCCGCCCTTAATCCGCGCACACAAAGCTTGTTAAACAGCATCTCAGTGTCTACCGCCGACATGTTAACAGTGATTGCCTTTGTATTGGCCATACCGCTGGCTCTGGGACTAACTTGTGCCCGTATCTGGCCGTCGTTTGCAAGAAAAAGTGAGCCCTTCTTTCGCTTCGTTTCGTTATTCACCTTGTTTGGTTTTGTAGCCATTGCGCTTTTCATGAACTGGGACAAGTTTATTGCGGGAGCCAGTATCTTTTTGTTAGCCGTAGTGGTTCACAATGCCCTCGCGCTCGCCATCGGATGGGGCGCTGCCCGAGCGCAGCAATTGCCCCAAGCCGATACCCGTGCCATCACCTTAGAAGTGGGCTTGCAAAACTCCGGTTTGGGTCTGGGGATCATATTTACCTTTTTTGCCAATCTAGAAGCAATGGCGGTTATTGCCGCCGCCTGGGGTATATGGCACCTCATATCTGGCTTAAGTTTGAGTACCTATTGGCAATTTAAAGATCGCAGAACCGCCCGTCAACACTCCGCTAAAAAGCAGTATTTTTATGGATCTTAATATTTTAATTACCGGTAGCGAAGGCTATATCGGTCAGCGCCTGATTAGCGCTTTGGCAGATAATTACAAGATAGTTGGCGTGGATATTCGTCCTCCTTCAAAACAGCTCTACCCCTATTATGAAATGGACATTCGGGACGCACAGTTAAGTGACGTAATGGCCAAGCACAACATTACCCATGTGGTTCATTTAGCCAGTGTGATGCAAGCCAGTGATGATCGCGCTCGTGACTATGATATTGATGTCAATGGCACAGCTAATGTACTTAATTGTTGCATAAATAATCAGGTCAAGCATATTACGGTGACAAGTAGTGGTGCAGCCTACGGTTATCACGCCGACAATCCAGACTGGCTGAATGAGCAAGCTCCCCTACGCGGTAATGACCACTTCGCCTATAGCCAGCACAAGCGTTTAATTGAAGAAATGTTGGTTGAATACCGGGTCACTCACCCTGCGTTGCACCAGTTAGTGCTACGTCCGGGTACCGTGCTGGGCAAGCACACTAATAATCAAATCACCCATTTGTTTACGAAATCAAAATTGCTCGGTATTAAAGGCTCGCCCTCGCCTTTCGTTTTTATTTGGGATGAAGACGTGGTGAAGGTTATCACTAAAGGCGTTACAGAAAGCCTTACCGGGCAGTTTAATTTAGCGGGCGATGGCGCCATGACCATGGCCGAAATTGCACACGTGCTCAATAAACCCCTTATGCAAGTACCTGCTGCAGTCATTGCGGGAATACTTAAAATTGGCCACGCTCTTGGCCTTACCCAATACAGTGCCGAACAAGTTGATTTTCTGCGCTATCGTCCGGTTTTGGATAATCGCGCACTAAAAACGGTTTTTGGTTATGTGCCTCAAAAAACATCCCGGGAAGTGTTTGATTTTTATGTGGCCCACAATAGCCATGTAAGGAATAGTAGATAATGGAAAGCACCTCATCGAAACCATGGGCACTGATAACCGGTGCAGCATCTGGGTTGGGTTTAGATCTCGCTAAACAAATGGCAGCCCACTACCAGCTGGTGTTGGTAGATGTACAAGAAGAAGCGCTTACGCGCGTAGCAACATCCCTTGAATGTCAGCACTATTTTGTGTGCGATTTAGCTGTACCGGGTGAAATTGATGCCTTGGTAAAGTCAATTGCCCAACACCAAATCACCGTAAGCGTACTTATCAATAATGCTGGAATTACCCATCGTTCACTTGCATCACATACCCAGCTGTCTGTTATCGAAAAGGTAATGCGGGTCAACTACTTTGCTCCTGTGCAGCTAACCCAGGCACTCACGCCATTTTTAAGTCACCATGCGTGTGTTGTAAATATTAGCTCTATGGCAGGATGGATGCCTGTGCTGGGGCGTGCTGGCTACTGCGCCTCTAAATCCGCCTTACACCAATACTTTGAAACCCTGCGAGCCGAATGGCAAGGCAATGGGAAGCATATTCTTATGGTGTACCCCAGTTTTTTAGATACCCCAATCGAGCACAATGCATTAAACGGGCTGGGCAATAAAGCCACGCATAAGCGAACAATGGTCGGCGCCATGGGCAACAGTAAAGATATGGCATCACAAATCATTTCAGCAATGAATAGAGGCCAGCAGCGCCTACTGCCAGACGGGTTCACCCGGGTTTCCGCATTATTGTATCGCCTTATGCCCAAGGTTTATTTATACCTTATGCGCCGCCGATTGGTGCGTGAATTGGATACACTACAATGAACTTTATAATCGTCGCCATCGGGGTGTTTGTTGCCTTTACTGTCGAGGCCATGACAGGGTTTGGAAGCATTGTTATTGCCTTATCAATTGGTGCTTTGGTCATGGATATCACTCAATTGATGCAGTGGTTGGTACCGCTGAACATAATGATGACCGGCCCACTGGTTTACCGTCATCGCCAGCATATTGATTACGACCTGTTGTTTAAGCAAATTTTACCCTTGATGGGGCTTGGCACATTAGTAGGGGTACTTGTCACGGACTACATACCCGCTGATTACAGCAAAGCGCTTTTCGCACTGATCATCTGTTGGTTTGCTATTCGATCGCTTGCCCAACTGCACGCACCAGCCCATGGGCACCTCGCCCGTTGTGGGTTAATTTTCTCTGCCGGTATTACTCACGGATTATTCGCATCAGGCGGCCCGCTACTGGTGTATGCCTGTGCAAGAACACCCATGACCAAAGAACGCTTTCGCGCAACCTTGCTAAGTGTATGGTTTACCCTAAATACGTCACTTTGTGTGTGGTTTTTATTGTTCGAAGACTTAGCCTCGCAGGTCAAATCCATTATGTGGCTAATACCCTGTGTGATAGCGGGGGCACTGATAGGTAATGCCCTGCACAACAAGGTCAGTCAGACGTCATTTTCTCGCATAGTGTTTACGCTGTTATTACTCGTCGGCGTTTTACTGCTGGTGAAAACATGCAATCAAGTTCTACCGCTATGAAAAGGTGCAAGCCCTTAAGCTGAGTCGAACGTTGGTGTGCATTTTTGCCATAAAAAACGCCCATTTAAGGGCGTTCTTTGAAATACATTGAAGAAAATACCGCTATTACACCTCGCGGCACGAAGAAGTTATTCTCGGCTGTATCGTGCCCGCTCGTCTATAGGTGTTATTATTTTCCGTCTTATCGTTAATGTTTCGCATGTTATAGCGTATTGCGGCAGCATGACAATCCTGTGCATCACTGTACTGTCTTACGAATAAACCCTTTTCGTCATAAAGCGCAACCCCACCATTGTTTGCTTCTGGCTGCTGCTGAGCAATTTCTGTTGAATCGCATGCCGTTAATAAAATTACTGACGCTACCAAAAGTATTCTCATGCCTATATTCCTTCATTTAATATTCAATTAAACAGTAGGTTATATAAATAACACATGCAAGCATTTTTGATTGAAAATCGTTCAGCTCGCAATTAACTAAAATGCAGAATGACCTTCTACAGCGGTTTTATTTTATAGGCAACTTTCCTAATACCCTAGCGCATGCCAAACCAATAGCTAAGGTCATCGCGACACTTGTCAAAGTGCCTAGCAGCACATATTCCGTCAGCTTTCTATCTTGATGCTTTGTTAAATCTCCAAAACGAAATATAGATTTTGCCGCAATCAGAAATCCGATAGCAGAAAATTGATTTAGCAAAACGAAAGTTAATATAAGTACCCGCTCTAAATAGCCAATTCTTTGGCCTGCAAGCGACAAAGTTTGCTGTTCTTCCGTACTTATTGTGGGTGTGTCATTCGGGTGCTTAGGTGACCTGTTTTCAGCCAACACGTCGCTACTCCACGGAGACAGCAGCTGTTTTATAATAATAGAGCTGGGTTTGAGTACAGCTAGATAGGCAAGGAGAACAGCCACATGAGTTGTATTCACTTGGCGAATTAAGTACAGCGCGCCTTCCCATTGGTTGGTCGCATACAGAAATACACCGACTAAGACCACTATGTGTGCTACTTGATCAAGCACGAAAGTAGTGATGTTCTGCGCACAGTAAGACTTCACAACGTCAATTTTAAAATGAGATACGGCCACAATAATTGCGCTAATTCCAACGGTTGCAATACTTATTTTTTCTAAAAATATAAGCATTACCACAGCTACTAGCACACCGTGAATTAACGCATGTAGATATAAGGGCAAAGCCAGAGCGTGTTTTTCATTTCTCTGTTGAACCCACGAAAAAGGTTGAAAATAAAAGTCAGCTAGCAGGTGGGCTAAAAGTAATGCTGCCAGCAATTCAGGTTCAGCAACCATGCAGCTCTCCTATTTTAAACACGACGTTTTTTGTTTTGCTTAGCTTCACGTTAGTCATCCTTGGTTACTTGCTGGCTTGTAATGCGGTGCTATTTTTATCGCTGGAAATCAGTGCTTGTTCCATATAATCCAGATACTCAGCAATCAATTTATAATTACTGGCGTTTAGAATACGACTCACATTACTTCGATTTTTATCCAATATAGCAGCAATACTTTCATGGCTTTTATCTGACGCTTCAAGATACGCATGTAAAGTTTGCGCTTGGGTTTGTGTAAGCCCACTAATGTGTGCATCAGCAAAGCGAGTTAGCAGTTGTGTTTTGTTGTCTAGTTGATGGTTTCCACTGTAAAAAGCGAGGTGATGAGGTTTAATATTATCAAGTCCCCGCCCTGACAATACGAAAGCCTCGCCCGTTCCTGTTTTCACTTCTGAAGGACGGAATTGCACTTCCCCCACGGCAATGCTCATTCTCACATCTACGCTCAATTCATGCGCTTTTAGGGCTAAACGTACCCCGACCGCAGTTCTCATACAGTGTTGGGACTGCTTAATTACTAACTGGAATGCATCGCCTCGGTAAATATCGAAGTCGCCACCGTAAAGGTTCGCATAGTTCGTTAAGCTCCCCCTAAGTGTTGCAAGAATATCGCTGAATTCATCATCTGAATAAGATTGTGAGTTGGTTATATCGCCAGTGATTACACCAGCTACACTTTTTGAGTCGCTTTTAAGAGCACTATTTCTGGTCATTTTGCTTTGCGCCGCGTTGACTTTGTTGCAATAAACATAAAAGTTTTAAATGGCTAGATACCACTATGGCACGCTACGGCGCTTAATTCAAAAACAATCACACTTTAAAATGTGATTATTTTTAATCACAAATTGATATGTGATTAAAATGGGGAAAAACAAAAAGCAGCGTTATTACTGCTAACCGTCTTAGAAAAGTATGGTAATGGAGGAGCAAAAAGTGTCTGAGTTAGAAAAATCATTGCCAGAACGGTAAATCCCAGCGTTAACTCCGCGCACAATTTCTACCGGCATTTTTTGCGCGGTAAAGTGCTTTATCAGCTTGTTGTAAAAGCCACATAGCATCCTCTTCTTTGTGCTTAGAATTATCTTTGTTAAGCGGCAAATTACTGATAGTAGCCATCCCTATACTTACCGTAAGCGTTCTGTCATGCGCTGACGCTTCGTGGAAAATATTAAGAAACATTACATTACGTAAAATTCGTGCCGCGATAGTAGAAAGCGCCTTACCCTGCGTATCAGGGAGGATAACCGCGAACTCTTCGCCGCCATAACGAGCCACCAAATCATCGCTACCCACACAACTGTTAGTGAGCGTGTTCGCAATGTTTTTTAATACGGTATCTCCGGCGACATGCCCATAAGCGTCGTTGTACTGCTTGAATAAATCGACATCTATGAGTAATAAGCTAAGTGAACGCCCCTGCTCATAGCAACGGGCGACATCCCGCTCTAGAGTACTGTCAAACAACCTTCTGTTTGCAATACCCGTTAAACCATCAATATTGGCCAGTCGTTCTAGTTGTTTATTCGCCTCAAGTAATTCTACTTGAACCTTTTGCAGTGCCTTTCTGTTATATAAATTCTGTAAGGTGTTACCTAACATTTCACCTATACGGCGCAAATACTCGATATCTGAAGCCTTCCACGAGTATGGTCCGCCTATTATGTCGCACCCTATGAATCCGTACATGGTTCCATCAACCATTATGCGAACGCAAAGTATCGAGAAAATACGCTGTTCTTGGAAAAGTTCTCGTTCTGATGAAGCTGAATCAGGAATAGACGACACATCATCTACCTTAAATATCCCGTTGGATATATGGCTCATGAAGAAAGGCATGGTGTTGGTTGGAATGTTTTGTAACTCATCAATATACGGAGTAACCCCCGCTGCCACCCACTCATGAGTATTGGACATATAATCGTCTGTATCACCAAACTCAAAAAGATAACATCTATCTACATCACAGAACTCACCAAAAGCAGCAAGTGCATGATCGATAATGCTATCTAGTTCACTGACGTTTGCATTGATTAATTTTGAAGAGAAGTTAGTGAGAAGCTGGTTGAAAGTAATATGCTTATTGACCGCAGAATCTTTCTTAAATTCGCCGATCAAATGGGCCGCATTAGCAACTATATTGAGAACCGAGCATTTACCAAATGAAGTAACAATCACTTCACTAGTAACGAAGCAGATCATTGTTCGCGATTGAGTTTGAATTCTGAACTGTCCAGACACACAGCTTCCCTTTTCAGAAAGATAGAAAGGATCTCGCTTCGTATCAACTTCCTTTTTTGTGCTAATATCGTAAAATTTGACGGACTTTATTCCGCCAAAATTCAAGGGCTGTATACCAAAAGCTCTCGTAAACCCTGCACTCGCATATATTTCGTCAGTTCCTACGAATTTAAATAAAATACTTGATGGCATTTGCTCAAGAACAGAAAAAATATCTTCTTTACTCAATTGTATCCCCAATATTAGTCACTCTCTAAATGTAGCAAAACATGGGCATTAGTAAAAAGTTGTCAAAATGAATTATTAAACTTATTTAAAAAAGCGGCGTAACCATCAGTAGGACAAAGCCCTTTAGTAAGGATTCAACGACGTATTATGAGCGACTCGATTACTGAACTGTTAGACGATATGTATAACCAAGAGTCTGAGAAGACATCTTTGGGTAATATCATTGAGCGCTTTGAAGATAGGGGGTTCGGGCCATTACTTTTAGTACCTGCACTTATTGCTCTACTCCCTACTGGCGCAATCCCAGGCGTTCCAACATTGTGCGGGATAACATTATTTTTCATCTGTATACAAGTAGCAATAGGAAGGGAAAGCCCCTGGCTACCAAACGCGCTAAAACGAAAAAAGGTCAGTTCACACAAGTTAGAGTCGGCTATTGATAAAGCTAAACCCTTTGTAAATAAAATAGAAAAGCTGCTGAAACCCCGTGGCACCGTCCTGTCCCAAAAACCAGCTAAAAACCTTATTGCAGGATACTGTGCCCTCGCATCCCTTTCCATGATCCCATTAGAAGCAATACCTTTTGCAGTAGTTTTACCCGCATTTGCTCTATGTATGACTGCGCTTGGCATGACAAACCGAGATGGCGTGTTTCTCACAGTAGGTATTTTGCTTCAACTAGGAACAGGTTATTTGGTATATAAGTCACTTTCAATGATGTGACAAAGGCGAGTGTTGCCCTAGGTGTTCTAACTATTATTTAGCCGCCTCGTAGAGTTGCTGCCATTCAGCCTCTTCTACTGGCATGATCGACAGCCTTCCGCCTTTTTTGACCAAAGGCAGTTCAGTAATACCATCCATTGCTTTGATAACTGAAAGTGGGAGTACACTGGAAAACTTTTCTACGAACTTGACATCAACGCGATACCAACGGGGGTTTTCCTGGCTGGATTTTGGGTCGTAGTATTTCGATTCAGGATTAAACTGCGTGCTGTCTGGGTACCCATCTTTCACCACTTCGGCAACGCCCGCAATACCTACATGTTTACAGCTAGAGTGATAGATAAATACCTTATCCCCAACTTTCGCGCCGTCTCTTAAAAAGTTGCGAGCTTGGTAATTTCTAACGCCATCCCACGGTTCAGTTTGGTCTGGGCGGCTTGCAAGGTCGTCTATAGAAAATGCATCAGGTTCTGTTTTAAATAGCCAATACGCCATAGTCGTTGTTGTTTCTCTTCGTTGTGAGTAGACAAGCCTTAAATGCGCTAAATACGGGGATTTAAAAGGCGTTTAATGGTTGAGTTTCGCTTATGAAAAAGCCATTAATTAACATGTTCACTAGAACCGGACTCTAACCCAAACGCGCGCCCACACTTAACTTTGCGGCTTTTTTATATCACAGAGTATACAAAGCTCTTTAATTTAATGACAGTGCTATACCTTAGCTTGGCCAAGACTGCTATAATTACGCACTTATTCTGAGCTTCTGCCTATTTTAAGTTCAGCAACTCCCTGATTTATCTAGATGTGATTACTATGCAAGCCACCATTAAGGCCGACCGCGGTCTGTTTTCCTACCCTAAATATTGGCCACACTGCCTGGGTACTGCGCCGTTTCTACCTATGTCAAAGGAAGAGATGGATGCCCTCGGCTGGGACAGCTGTGACGTTATTTTGGTAACGGGCGATGCGTATGTGGATCACCCTAGTTTTGGTATGGCGGTCATTGGCCGGGTACTTGAAGCTCACGGCTTTCGCGTTGGCATTATTTCTCAGCCAGACTGGACCAGCAAAGACGACTTCATGAAGCTGGGTAAACCCAACCTGTATTTCGGCGTAACAGCCGGCAATATGGACTCCATGATTAACCGCTACACATCTGACAAGAAACTTCGTCACGACGACGCTTACACGCCAGGCAATGTAGGTGGCAAGCGTCCTGACCGCGCAGTTACCGTGTATTCACAGCGCTGCCGTGAAGCGTTTAAAGGTGTACCTGTTATTGTTGGTGGCATAGAAGCCAGCTTGCGTCGTATTGCGCATTATGACTACTGGAGTGAAAAAGTACGCCGCTCTGTATTGTTCGATTCTAAAGCGGATATGCTCTTTTTCGGTAACGCCGAACGTCCTCTTGTTGAAGTAACTCATCGCTTAGCGGCAGGTGAAGATATTGCTGATTTGCGAGACATTCGCGGTACGGCAATTATCGTAAAAGAAGCCTTACCTGAGTGGCAAGGTGTTGACTCGACCTCTCTTGACAGGCCGGGCAAGAT
>PBYL01000230.1 GCA_002729595.1 Thalassovita sp.
TTTGTAACTATTTCGTGAAATTATGTGAAAAGTTAGCTTTTTCCAAGGTCAAATTCTAAGTTTTTTGATAATATAGTATAATTAATGGTTAAAATCGTATAATACTTTAAATGGAACCCTTTTTAGAGAAAATTCCAAACCAAGTAGGAGAGTCTTTTTTCTCTTTAAGAAGAGTAAGTAGAGAGATGACTTGGGGCTGGCATTTTCATCCCGAATTCGAATTATGTTGGTCCGAAAAAGGATATGGAAAGCGTCTAGTGGGAAATAGCATTGAAATGTTTGATGATGATGATATGGTATTTATGGGAGAAAATTTACCTCATTCATTTCAAACTGCTTCTGAGTTTGCCAACAAGAAAAATGGCTTATATGTCCAAAATGTGGTAATACAATTTAGAAAAGAAATCTTTGGTAAGTTTTTACAAATACATGAGCTTAAAAAGATAAATGAAATGCTCCAAGCTGCGACGTATGGCTTTCAAATAAAAGGAGAGTTAAAAGAAAAGCTCAAGGTAATTATAGAGAAGATGATTAACGAAACAGGCTTTGCAAAAATGAACTCATTGCTCTTACTGTTAAACGAAATGGCAGAGCACCCAGAAGATTGCCGCAAGCTTTCTACATTAAAATATGCTAGAATTACCAATCCGGAGACGAATCGTATTGGAAACGTTTTTCAGTATCTTCAAAAAAACTTTAAAAAGAATATCACACTGAATGAGGTAGCAGAAATTGCTAACCTTACACCTAATGCTTTTTGCAAATATTTTAAGCGTAGAACCAACAAATCGTTTATAGAATATTTAAATGAGTTGAGAATTAATTACAGTTGTGAGCTAATAATGACAGATAAATATTCTATTAAAGAAATTGCCGATTTAACGGGCTTTAATAATCGCTCTAATTTTAATAGGCAGTTTGTAAAACTAGTAGGTAAAACGCCTTCTCAGTTTTCTAAAGAGTACAAAAGCACTATTATATAATTATCTTCTTCTACGACTACTTTTATATTCGGGTAAAATGTATCCTAAGTGGAAACCTAAGCCACCAGAAGTACCTCTGAGTTCATTATTATACTGTGTATAGATAAATTCAGGGCCGAATTTGATGTTGCTAATTACAAAAGAGAAATCAAACTTAGCTCCTAAGCTTCCTTGGCTGCCAATAATGGCATTTGCTGCCAGTTCAACACCTAATACATCGTTACTTGGCACAATAGCGCCAATACCAATCGGGAAAAGATATTCCTTATTATTTATGCCAACTGTTGGTACAGATTTATCCATCACGTAAAATCCTGTATTAATATAAAAGCCCTGTCTGGCTGCTGTTGGGTTTCTTTTAGAAAACCTCCATTCTAATGTAGCTCCCACTATTTTCTTATCTCTATAAATGGCAGTTTCATATACATAAGCATCAGGTTTTTCGCTAGAAATCCAATTTATTTCCTCGCCATCTAATTGTATGGTGTTATGGAAATATTCATTTTCATTTTCAAAATTGTAGCTTCCAACATGCTCATTGTTATAGTAGACTTCCGAATTATTAATGGCTAACGGAATTTGTTGATTGATCTTGGTAAATAACATTTCTGCTTTAATGGCCACATTGAGCTTTAATTTATTGCCACTTCCAAGATTCTGTTTTTTTAATTTTTTAAAGCTGTATTGCTTATTGTTCGCTGTTTTAAAATCTGGAATTTTAATATAATTCAAACTTTCATAGGGTAATTCACTTTGAAACTTTGCCTGGTTTTTTTGTGCAAAAACCGATTGAAAAATTACTGTTAAAGTTAGAAGTAAGAAAATTCTCATTTTTTTAATTTTTTAGCGTCACACTCTTATAATGTGCTAAAAAACTTAGTAGTATATAATCTTGATTTTATTGATTTTTATTAAGAATTGAGAAAGTTAATTTATTAGCCCACAGCTACATTGATTATTTGCTTTATATAAAATTTTATTAAGTAAGTTGTTGATATACAGTAGTTTGATGTATTGTTTCGCGTTTTTATAATAGCGTATGTCTAGAGATTATTTTTATTATAAGAAATAGAGCAGATTCATGAAAAAAATGAAATTAGGAAGGTTTTAGCATGTTATATTTGTTTCTGTAAGATAATTCTATTTTGCTCAGAATTTTCTTTGTTTTCGACAGAAACTATCAAATAATTTTGTTTGATGCATAATATCAACATGCCTTTAAAGCAGTTTCTGGTTTTAATCTCAATACAGCTAAATTGCTGTTTTTTTGCCCATTTTTCCTGTTCTTGCATTAATGCCAAGGCAACTCCAGATTTTCTATACTCAGTTAATACGCCACCCATCCAAGAGTAAAATGTGTTCTCATCTTTGGCATAGCCGACTTTAAAGCCAATTAGTTTATCGTTTTGTTTGGCTACTAGTATGAGATGCTTTTTACTTTGTAACCTTTTTACATATTCCTCTTCGGTGTAAGGATTAGAAAACTCAGCGATTAACTTAGAAACCTCTACAACTTCAGCAATGCTACCTTCGGAGATTGTAAATGAAGACATGATACATTAGAAATCTAAATTAAAACAGACTTAACTGGTTGGCTTCTTTTGCTATGGCTCCTTCATGCTCTAGTAACCATTTTTTTCGCCATACACCACTTGCATAGCCAGTCATACTTCCATCTGCGCCAATTACTCTGTGGCAGGGTACAACGATGGCAATAGGATTTTTGCCATTGGCAGAGGCGGCAGCCCGAATCTTTTTTACATTACCTAAGTTTTCGGCTAGTTTCTTATAACTAATGGTTTTGCCGTAAGGAATTGCTTGCAACTCATCCCAAACTTCTTTTTGAAAGTCTGTTCCAAGTAAATTCATGGGAAAATCGAATTGATTTCTTTTCTTCTCGAAATACTCTTGTAGTTGAGTTTTGCATAATTCTACAACTGCAGTGGTTTCTTTACTTACTTCTACTGCATCATCGTAAAAAGAAATTTCGTAAATAGCATTTTCATCACCACGGATAAACAAATAGCCCAAAGGTGTTTCAAAAGCAGTAGTTGAAAAATTTCCCATCGGTTTTAAAAAATTATACTTAGAAACTGAGGAAAAATAAAGAGTTAAGTTGGAATTCACTAACTTCTTTTGAAACTTAATAGTTACTTATATTTAGGATGCCTTTTTATTAAAGATGAATGTGAAAATTACTGCTAATGGAAATTAATAAGGAGTTTCTCAAAAGCCTACCGTTTATACAAGAATTACCAATAGAAGAAATTGAATGGTTAATTAAGTATGGCAAAGTGAAAAGAATTAGTGCAAAGGAAAATTTATTTTCATTAGGGGATAATGTAGATGAAATGTTCATTGTGTTAGAAGGCAAAATACAAGTAATGCTAAAATACAGTGGGCAATGGTTGCCAATTGCAGTATACGAGAAAGGTTCTGTGTCTGGTTTGTTGCCATTTTCTAGAATGAAAAAGGCTCCTGGAAGTGGCATTGCATTAGAAGACTCAAGTGTTTTGCTCATACATAGAGATAATTTTACCAGTATGGAAGTTGAGGCACCTGTGCTGCTTAAGCGTTGTGTTGATTTAATGAAAGACCGCACGCGTGAAGGTGAACGAAGACAACAGCAACAAGAAAAACTTCAAGCGCTTGGTAAACTTTCAGCCGGTATTGCACACGAAATTAATAATCCAGCCTCTGCCATTAGTCGCTTTTCTGATTTACTTAGCAAGCAACTCGACGATTTACAATCCATAACTTTGAGTTTAATAGACTTAAAATCTGATTCTGCCAAGTTGTATGAAGCCTACCAAATTCTTACGAGTTGTAGTACTAGCGAGTCTGTGAAATTGACCATATTAGAAAGAAGTACTTTAGAAGATGAAGTTGGTTTTTGGCTAGAAGATCATGGCATAGAAGATAACATTGAGCTTTCTGAAGATTTGGTAGATATGGGAGTAACAGAAGATGAGCTCGAAGAATTAGAAGATGTGCTAGATGCCAATGAGATGGAAGTTGTAATTAAGTGGGTAATCAATATGATTAATGCTAAAAAAATTACTTCTGAGATTGCACAAGGCTCTAATAGAATTGTAAATCTAGTTTCTTCGGTTAAAACCTATTCACATATGGATAGGGCAAATGATTTAGAAGAACTTGATGTTTCTGACGGGATAAAAAGTACCATTGCCATGCTCAAGCATAAACTGCGAGCAAAAAGTATCAACCTGGAATATAACCTGTTGAGTGAGATGCCTAAAATAAATGGCAGACAAGGGGAATTAAACCAAGTTTGGACCAATCTGATAGATAATGCCATTGATGCATTAGATACTAGAGGAGCACTCAAGATTGAAGCTGAGCAACAAGGTGAGTTTTTATATATCCATATTATAGATAATGGCAGCGGTATAGAAACAGATATTCAAGATAAAATTTTCGATCCATTTTTTACCACTAAAGCAGTTGGCAAAGGCACAGGTCTAGGGCTAGACATTGTACTACGAATCATTAAATCTCACAATGGTAGTATTAAGGTCGAATCTGAAAAAGGGAATACAAAGTTTACGGTTTGTTTTCCAATAGCTACTAAAACTTAATTCTCCACAGCACTAAAGTTTTTCTCAAAATCTGAATCGTTAACCCAACCAGTTTTCATTTTTTCTCCATTCATGTATCTCTCATAGAAGTTTACCCCGCTACTATCAGCATAAGTGTAGTTATCAAATATTTCACCTTTGCCAAGCATTCTTGGATCACCTTGTTTTTTTAGCTCTTCAAACAATTGATTTTTAAGCTGCTGCATGATATCTGTGTATTCTGGGTTTAGGCTGAGATTATTCATACAAGCAGCATCTTCATCTAATCTGTATAGTTCTTCCTGAATTCTTTTACCCATTGCCAAATTCCAGTACTCAGAGTATTCTTTGTTATTTCTATTATTAATCAATACAGATTTGGTTGGACTTCCATCAATATTTAAGTAGCCAGTTTCTGGGTTGCCTGCAGGCCATCTATCAGTTTCAAAATTGTGAATGTAAAGTAAGTTGTCTTTTACTATTCCTCTTATCGGATAGCCTGCATCTTTAGGTCTTCCTATATCATGTCTTTCTTTGCCGATTAATACATAATTTCTATCAGATTCAATTTGTCCTTCTTCATCAGAATTAAAAATAGAAAAGAGACTTTTGCCAGTGATTGGTTGCATACCACTTTGATTATTTGCTATTCCAGCGGCTTCTAAAAAGGTAGGTGCAAAGTCTATAAAACTAACAAAGTCTGATATCTTTCTACTTGGGTTTTTAATGCCATTTTGCCACATAATTGCCAATGGTAAGTGATTCGAGTATTCGTAGGCTTGCCCTTTTGCTCTGGGGAAAGGCATTCCATTATCTGAGGTAACTACCACAATGGTGTTTTCTAATTCACCACGCTCTTTTAATGTGGCTAACATCTCACCTAAATGCTTATCGAAATATTCAAGTTCAAAAGCATAATCGAGCATGTCTGTTCTCACCGAATCGTTATCTGGCCAAAAAGGAGGGACGCTGTCAATATCTGAGGTTTTTTTCCCTCCTTTTTTAATACCTGCTTCAAACTCATAAGCGCGATGAGGTTCAATAGAGCCATACCAAAAACAGAAGGGCTGATTGTCGGGAACGGAGTCTAAAAATGCCTGAAAATTTGCTGCATAATTATTATCAGAAATGTGTTGAGCAGGTGGAGTAGTTTTTATTTGATTAAATGCTTTGCCAGTAAGCGTTCTTTTATTGCCACTTTCATCTAAAGCTACTCCAGGAGCCCAACCTTTGGCAGTGTAACCAGTAAAGTATCCATTTTCTTTAAGTGCTTCGGGAAAAGACTTAAATTTTGGAGGGAAAAAAGCCCAGTGATTTCCGGCTTCGTCTAATTGCCAAGAATTTCTACCAGTAATAATACAAGCTCTTGAAGGCGCACATTTCGCATTTGGTGTGTAAGCATTCATAAATAACAACCCATTGTTTGCTACTTGGTCGAAGGCTGGTGTTTTAACCCAAGTGCAGCCATAAGCACTCATATGCATAAAGGTGGCATCGTCTGCTATGGCAAAGAGAATGTTTGGTTTTTGTGGTGCTGAGTTATTTGGATTCGAGCAAGAAAATAATGCGATTGAAGCTAATAAGATTAAGCTGAAAAAATAATTTATGCGCATGTTAAGACAGATTAAATAAGGATGTGTGTTAGCTGATAGCTCTTCTTAAATATAGCGATTAAAAAATATTGATCTGTCCTTATAGCAAAAGACACCTTCTAATAAATAGAAGGTGTCTTTGAAGTTTGCATTAAATTGTTAGTAATTAGCTCAAGTCTAATGTCTTATTTCATCTCTGATTCTTTACTTATCGCTTTGATGTCGTATGAAACTGCCAGAGACATAATTTTTGCTCCTGTTTTTATCATTGAAGAATTGGTAACAAGCCAGATTGTATCAATTTGATTTTTGAGCTCGCCCATAGCTTTTTGCCATGTAACTCTAGCTCTTGGCTCATAACCCTTCATTTCAAGACAATTCCAAACAATCACAATTTTTAAATTTTCTTTGCCAATAAATTGCCTCCTCCATTCTTCTACACCTTTTACACTTGATTGGTAGCTGAATACTCCACTAAATGTAAAATACAGACATATTCTGTTGTTAATCGTTTTCCACTCTACAGAAAGGTAATCTTCTTGAGCATGATTAAGTAAAGTTCTTTCTTTTTCAGCGTCAAAATTGTTCTTGCCTTTCAGTAATTGAGCATACTTTACTTTCATTTTTTCAAGAATGCTACCATGTGCTTTTTCACTGTGCTGTTCTAAAATAGTTGCCATCCGAGATATCTAATTAGTGCTTTTTTCAGATAACAGGTAAGATTTTATTGTTCTATTTCAATTGATTTCAGAAACCTATTATCTTTTTACTTTTTCAATATTTTATTGAACTCATTTAATAAACAGCATAAAAACACTAAAAAATATATCCTGAAAGTTATATTAACTCTTATTAAAGTACAATGTTTAAGAATATTGTATCATAGAAAAATTAAAGGCAAAATATTGCCATCTTATCAAAAAAGAAGGTAAAAGTTTGATGAAATTTCAATAAAGGTTTTGGCTAAAATTACTCGTATATTTCGTCTAGAGGTGTTTCTCCTAATTCTAGGAAAAAGGTGGCGATATTATCTGTACAGGCATCTAGGTATTTTTCGCCTTTTTTGGCAGTAGCTGCATAGGGGTTTCCAACCCCGGTATCTTTGGTTACCTGTGTCCATGCGCGTTGTGCTTGTACCCAACCTTCTTTAAAGGCTTTTAACTTAAACTTTTTAGCATATCCATCTCCAGCTTCTTCGAGGGGTAAAACTAATTCTGGGGCAATATGCATAATGGCAGAAGTTTCCATTTCTCCGGCGTGGTCTCCCGGTTCATCAAAATAGAGATTCCAATCGGCAGCATTAAACCAGTTAAAAGCACAAACAAATACATCTGGGTAGAAAAAAGACAACTCTCTAATAACTTGTTTAAAGTTGTTGCCTCCGTGCCCATTCATAATAATCAGCTTTTGTATTTTCTGTCTTGAGAGCACATCTACAATATCTTTAAGCACAGCTATTTGCGTACTCAAGTTCATATTAATGCAAAGGTCTACATCGAGCTGGCCCGTGTTTACTCCGAATGGCACATTGGGCAGCACAATCACTTTTGCACCTTTTTCCCAGGCTTTTTCGGCAGCTAATGCAGCCACATATTCATTTTGGATGCTATCAGTTGCATAGGGCAAATGGTAATTGTGTGCTTCGGTTGCACCCCAAGGTAAAACTGCTACATCAAACTTGGTTTCTTTTACACTTTTCCAATTGGTTTCGGCGAGGATAAAAGGTCTTGGCTTTTTCATATTTATTTATCTTTAAAAAGTACAGTTGTTTCTAATTTTTAGTCAAAAAAATGATTCGAAATTTAAATACTATCAAAATATTTAAAAAATATCTTGCATGCTAAATTCAATAAAAGCATATTTGACCGACCGTTCAGTGGAAAATAATTAATTAGTAAAATGTCACCAAAAACACCAGATCAATTTCAGGAGATAAGAGAGAAAAGCAGAGAGCATTTGCTGGTAGTTTCTATGCGATTATTTGCACTTAATGGTTACCAAGCTACTTCAATCAGCCAGATTGCCAAAGAAGCAGGCGTTGCCAAAGGCGCTTTATATCATTATTTCGATAGCAAAGAAACTTTGCTAGAAGAGGTAATAAAACTAGGTCTTACTAACATTCAGGAGCTGTTTAATGATGAAGAACTGAAAAGCGGTGATGCTAAAGAACAGTTGAGAAAGCTCATGCAAAAGACTTTTAAGTCTATGGAAACCGATAAAGAATTTTGGTCTTTGTATGCTTCTT
The DNA here is from genome assembly GCA_002729595.1 of Thalassovita sp. Lineage (GTDB taxonomy): Bacteria > Bacteroidota > Bacteroidia > Cytophagales > Flammeovirgaceae > Chondrinema. The sequence goes on from PBYL01000230.1 coordinate 8,399, forward strand.
TAATTACCCAAATGCGTGGCTCAGAAAAATTGAAAGAAATTTTTAGACCACTTGTAATATCGACCTTCGATATGCTTACTAACCTGTTAGAAAGCAATGGTGTGCCCGATGCCAGAATGCGTGCTTTAAGTATAGGGGGAATGATAGATGGTGTCGCTTTGCACTATATGTATGTGATGGAAGAATATCCATTTGAAGAAGTGACCAATTACATTATCGATAAAATGTTGTTTCCTTAATCGCTTGTAAAAAAGCTATAATATAAATGAATTTTTATTTTAAAATATGATGATTACCAACTTTTGATAAATTATTACTGAACGGTCAGTCAATAAATAAAATAATGAATATGAAATTATTTAGAAATGCTACAGAAAGCTTATTGTTTTGCTTCTGTTTCTTGCTGATAACACTTTGTTTTTCAAGTGCAAAGAGTGAAAATGTTCATCTTCCAAAAGAAGATCTCAGTCCTAAAGAAATTGTAAAAAAGTCTGATGAAAAACTGAGAGGAACTTCCAATAAGGCAGTGATGTCTATGAAGATTATTCGACCAGAATGGGAGCGAACCATGTCAATGAAAAGCTGGTCGAAAGGCAATGAGTATGCGCTCATTCTTATAACTGCACCAGCAAAAGATAAGGGTACAGTTTCGCTAAAAAGAGAAAACGAACTCTGGAACTGGATGCCATCGATTGAGCGAACAATTAAAGTTTCTCCCTCGATGATGTCTCAATCTTGGATGGGCTCCGATTTTACAAATGATGATCTGCTAAAAGAATCTTCCATTGTTGAAGATTACAATCACACTTTAATCGGCGAGGAAAATGTAAGCGGTTTCAATTGCTATAAAATAGAGATGAAACCCAAGCCAGATGCACCAGTTGTTTGGGGAAAAATTGTGCTTTGGGTAAGCAAAGAAGAATTTCACCAAGTAAAGGCCGAGTATTACGATGAAGATGAGTATTTGATTAATGTGATGCAAGGTTACGATCCTAAGCAAATGGGTGACAGAGTAATACTGAGCAAATTGGAAATGATTCCTGCTGATGAGGAAGGTCACAAAACGGTTTTGATTTATGAGCAAATCGATTTTGATGTAGACATCAACGAGAACTTTTTCTCCCTACAAAATATGCGCAGAGTTAGATAATCTTTAGATCGAGCATTATGAAAACCATCTTTTCATTGGCATGGAGAAACATCTGGCGAAATAAGCGGAGAACGATTATCACTTTGTCGTCAATATTTTTTGCGGTATTGCTGGCGCTCTTTATGCGATCTATGCAATTGGGCTCTTACAGTAATATGATTAAAAACAGTGTAGAAGCTTATTCAGGCTATATTCAGGTGCATGATAGTGGCTACTGGGAAAATAAATCTATTAACCGATTGCTAGAAGACTCTGATAGTTTGAGATCAGAGCTTACTACAAACCAAGCTGTAAAATATGTGATACCTCGCCTCGAAACTTTTGCACTGGCAGCTACAGAAAATCTTTCTAAAGGTGTGGCAATTATCGGTACAGACCCCGAAGCAGAAAACCACATGACAGGCATTGCAGATAAAATTTCAGCAGGAAAATACATCACTGCAAATAGCGATGGTGTACTCATTTCAGAAGGTTTGAGTGAGTATCTTTCTTTGGGTGTGAATGATACTTTGGTTTTATTGGGGCAAGGTTATCATGGAACGAATGCGGTAGGTAAATTTCCTGTAACGGGGATCATCAAACTGGTAAATCCACAGATGAATAATAACACTGTATATATGCCACTTTCGCTTTGCCAGTATTACAATGGCTCAAATAATATGTTGACTTCCTTAGCCATCGTGCTAGATAGCTACGAGTCAGTAGCTCCGGTAACATCAGAATTAAAGGCAAAACTAGGCAGTGAATACGAAGTAATGGACTGGGAAGAAATGCAGCCAGAACTAGTTCAGCTCATTCAGTCAGATAATGCAGGTGGAATCATTATGCTAGGAATTTTATATATGGTAATTGCCTTCGGAATTTTCGGAACCATTATGATGATGACCATCGAACGCATTAGAGAATTTGGTGTGCTCATTTCCATTGGTATGCAGAAAGTGAGATTATCAGTGCTGATTTTCTTTGAGACTTTATTAATCGGAATAAGCGGTTTATTTATTTCATTTATTGCAGGTGTACCATTGCTTTACTACATGCATCAGCATCCGATTCCATTAACTGGAGATGCAGCCAAAAGTATAGAAGAAATGGGCTACGAACCGATAATTCCATTTTCATTAGCACCAGAGATATTCTTTACACAAGGCATATCAATTTTGCTCATTGTGTTGGTCTGCTTGTTTTATCCCTATTTCAGATTGTGGTATCTAAAACCAGCCGAAGCTTTAAAGTGATGAATTTTCAAAAAATATATCAACCCATTTTAAACATTTCTATATCATGATTTTATCTATTTCATGGAGAAATATCTGGCGAAATACTACCAGAAGTTTTGTGATAATTACCGCAGTGGCATTGGGTTTGGCAGCGGGGATTTTTTCACTGGCAGTAATGAATGGCTTAACAGAGCAAAAAATGCGGACAGCCATCGAGAATCAAACTTCACACATTCAAATTCACGAAGAAGGTTTCACGGCTAATAAAGATGTAAAACTGTTCTTGAAAAATGCTGATATAATTGAACAGCATTTACAAAGCGATAAAGCTGTAAAGGCTTTTTCGATGCGAACGGTTTCTACAGGAATGGTCGCTTCTTCTAAAGGCAGTGTCGGTTTGCAGCTAAATGGCATTAATCCTGAATCCGAAAAGCAAGTGACCTACATTTGGCAAAACATGCGAGAAGGTGATTATTTGAGTGAAGACAGCCGCAAGCCAATCTTAATAAGTAGTAAAACGGCAGATAAGTTAGAGGTGAAAATGAAATCGAAAGTTGTGCTCACTTTGCAAGATGTAAATGGCGATATTGTTGGTGCAGCATTTAGAGTGTCGGGCATTTTTCAAACTACTTCAACGGCTTTTGATAAAGGAAATGCTTTTATCAAAAAAGAAGATTTACAAAAGCTTTTACAAACGCCAAATCAAGTTCACGAAGTAGCGATTCTATTAAATGATGCTGATGAAGTTCCTAATGAATTAAGCCAGTTGAAAATCTCATTGGGAGAGGATTATCTCATTCAAAGTTGGAAAGAAGTATTGCCAGAACTCTCTTATTTGAGCGATGCCAGTATGCAAACCAACTTCTTGTTTTTGGCTGTAATATTAACCGCTTTGGCTTTCGGAATTCTTAATACAATGTTAATGTCGGTTTTTGAACGAATAAAAGAAATCGGAGTACTTATGGCTGTGGGAATGAATAAATTAAAGGTCTTCAACATGATTGTGATTGAAACCATTTTACTCTCTGCGTTAGGTGCTTTAGTTGGGATGCTAATAGGCATTATCATCATTAATTGGACTGCTCAACACGGCATCAATCTTTCCATGTTTGCCGAAGGTTTGGCTTCTTATGGAGTCTCTGACACCATTTACCCAAGTCTGTCTGTGAGTTTCTATATTATGCTGATGATTATGGTTTTTGTAACAGCCTTGTTGTCATCCATTTATCCGGCAGTAAAAGCATTGAGTTTAAGGCCAGCCGAAGCTTTGCAAGGAATAAACAATTGATATATGATTTTCAAAACAAAAAATATTTCTTACCACTATGAGTGTCATTGAAATTACGAATCTGCAAAAGATTTATAATCCTAAAAAAATTCCAGTTCATGCTTTAAATGGCATTAACCTTTCAATAGAAGAAGGTGAGTTTACCGCCATAGTTGGTCCATCTGGTTCTGGTAAATCCACCTTGCTCAACATGATTGGCGGACTCGACGAACCCACCGAAGGCAAAGTAATTATAAACGGTGTCGATATATCTACACTTTCAGGCAGGCAATTGATCGATTTCAGATTGAAAAATATCGGTTTTGTATTCCAGAATTATTCTTTGTTGCCAGTGCTTACTGCCAGAGAAAATGTAGAGTTTATCATGCAATTGCAAGGCAGAAAAAAGCTAGAGTACAAACAGAGAGCGGAGCAATTATTAGAAGAAGTTGGCTTGGCAGAAAGAATGGATAACAGACCTTCTCATCTTTCGGGTGGGCAGCAACAGAGAGTGGCAGTTGCCAGAGCTTTGGCTTCTAAACCCAAATTTATTTTAGCAGATGAGCCTACTGCTAATTTGGACTCTCACTCAACCAACGAGTTGCTCGAAATGATGCTTAAGTTGAACCAAGAAGAAAACATGACTTTTATTTTTTCTACGCATGATCAAAGGGTAATTGATAAAGCTAGAAGAGTAGTAAGTATAGTCGATGGTAAAATTGAAGAAGATATTTTCACCTCAAATACAGTTGATTTAAAAGAATCTCATGAAAATTAAAAACAAGATTTTTTTACAAGAATGGATGTTTTTGGTGCTAATCTGGATTCTTTTTATGAACCTCGCCGGCTTGTTTTATTTGGGCATGCAAGATTACATCTGCATAGGAGAATGGGAAGTATATGCCAACTCTTGGTTTGCCTATTTTGAAAATACACTCTTCGGTTTTGTGTTCGGGACGCTCTTCGCAATGATAAATCACATCTCGAACTTTCCCATGTTGAGGAAATACAACTTTGGTAAAATTATCTTGATCAAAAGCTTTTTCTACATCATTGCATTCGTAATTACAGTATTTATCAGTGTGAGTCTTTACTATGCAATTGGTGCATTTGAGGGTAAAACACTTGATGATATTATTGATTTTATTCAGCCAAGTTCGCTCGTGGTGTGGGTCTGTTTTATGTTTATCTTAATTGTATTCACCAACTTTTTATTACAGATAAATAAAAAATTTGGGCAAGGTGCTTTACTTAAAATGCTCATGGGTGAATACCACAAGCCTAAAGATGAGATTAGGATTTTTATGTTTCTCGATTTGAAAGGCTCAACTTCCATTGCTGAAAAACTTGGCCACAATCTCTATAGTCGCATGATTCAAGATTGCTTTCATGAATTAACTGATGTAGTAATTAGCCACAAAGCAGAAATTTACCAGTATGTAGGAGACGAAGTGGTACTTACTTGGAAAGTGAAGGAAGGTTTAGAAAATCTAAATTGTATTCAATTCTATTATTCATTTAGAGAAAAACTTCGATCGAGAGAGGCTCATTTTAAAAAGCGTTACAACTTGTTACCACAGTTTAAAGCCGGTATGGAAATGGGCACAGTTACCGTGGCAGAAGTGGGAGATATTAAAAGGGAAATTGCCTATCATGGAGATGTGTTAAACACGGCTGCCAGAGTTCAGGAGAAATGCAATGAATACAACCAGTGGATTCTGATTTCAGAAAATTTGGCAGCTGCTATTCGTGAATCAACCGGAGTTGAATATCAACTGATTGATGATGTAAACCTGCGTGGTAAAGTAAATGGAGTGAAAATCTATGCTGTAAATGAAAATGTGCGACATGAGAAGGTTCAAGTCTAATATAATTTTACTATTACCGATTGTCTTAATTTTATTCGGAAATCTCTCCTTAATCGCTCAAGATGATTCTGATGAACCTTCTGACTTTTTAGTGAAAGGTTACCTGAAAAATCTTCAATTAATTTCTTTTCAAGATGCAGGTGGAGAGTGGTTACTAGATAACATCATTCACAACAGGCTAAATTTTAAATGGTATGCTAACAACTATTTAAATTTCTCTTTGGAGATGCGAAATAGGTTGTTTTATGGTGAAACTGTAAAAAGCTTTCCGGCTTATGCGGATATAACCGGAACAGATTATGGTTTGGTTGACATGAATTGGATTCCAGTAAGTAAGCAATCTTTCTTTCTGCAAAGTAACATAGATCGGGCTTATGTAGAATACGCCAGAGGAAACTGGGAACTTCGTGTAGGTAGGCAAAGAATTAACTGGGGTCAAACTTTCGTTTGGAATCCCAATGATGTGTTTAATGCCTATTCATTTTTCGATTTTGATTATGAAGAAAGACCTGGCTCAGATGCAGTTTTAGCCAGATATTATACAGGAGTTACTTCTTCGGCTGAGGTGGCAATTGCTTTTGCAGATAGTTTAGAAGCCAGTAAGATTGCGGGTATGTATCGCTTTAATAGATGGTCTTACGATTTTCAACTAATTGGTGGTAAAATAGCAAGAGATTGGATGTTGGGATTTGGTTGGTCTGGTCAGTTAGGTACAGCCGGATTTAAAGGTGAGCTCACATGGCTACAACCAAGAAAAAAAGAGTATGAAGAAGACGCTGCTGTTGTCGCCACTGTTTCAGTAGATTATACTTTTAAGAATCAGTTATATCTGCAATCAGAAGTAATTTTTAATAGCAGTGGTTCTTCTGGAAGTCCCGGAGCATTTAATTTCTTTCAACAATTAAGTACCCGAAACCTAAGTCTTACCAAGTTTTCTTTTTTTCTACAGAGTTCTTACCCAATTACTCCTTTAATTTCAGCAGGCTTGGCAGGTATTTATAGTCCGAATGATCAATCTGCTTTTGTCGGCCCATCTTTCGATTTTTCTTTGAGTGATAATCTAGGATTTTTACTTACAGGTCAGGTTTTTAGTGGCGATGAAGAGTCTCAATATGGTAGTGCTGGCACCATAATTTATTCTAGACTCAAATGGAGTTTCTAATATTTTATCTCTTAAAAGCTGAAATTCTCTATAGAATTGAAAATTTAATAAAA
>PBYL01000231.1 GCA_002729595.1 Thalassovita sp.
ACAGGCGATCTCCCAACGGAAACCCCGCCGAAAGCCGACCGATAAAAACCAACAAAGGGCCGCTCAACAAAGCGGCCCTTTTGCTGTGAGTGGTTGAGGACTTAACTCCTGTGAAGGCCGTCACTATCTATTAAAAAGTACGACGATGAGGCTGGGAAACACTTCATGTATGCGCCGGGAATAGGTCAATTGCGATCAATGTCTGTAGAGGAGTTGGAGGAGCTGTATGACAACGCTGCTCAGAACACTGTCATAGGGACAGGTTTCATTCTGGATGAGCTCCGAGATCGTCGCATTACGCGCGTTACACAGCGAACATATATGGTCGCTGTATTCGCTGCGATAACTGCATTTTTGACCTTGGGAGTTTCTATTGTTGCGCTCGTTCTGGCGCTTGTGAAAGCGACTGGCTAGGGAGCACTCTGAGAGTACGTCTTTGTAGGGAACTTTTCCCTTGCCCCACAGCCCTCTCCCCTGTATGTCGCGCGGGTCTGCTATTGCGGATGACGGCGGGGTGATTCCCGCCGTTTGGGTTCGAAGAGGGTTCGCGGTGGTCGCTGGTCCTCCTCTCAACTCCAACGCCTAAGAAAAGGCTATGAAATGCAAAGCCAAAACATTCGCATTCGGCTGAAGGCATTCGATTACCGGGTTCTGGACGCCAGCACTCAGGAAATCGTCAACACGGCAAAGCGCACTGGCGCAAATGTCCGTGGCCCGATCCCGCTGCCGAACAAGATTGAGAAGTTCACCGTTCTGCGTGGCCCTCACATCGACAAGAAATCCCGCGACCAGTTCGAGATCCGTACGCACAAGCGTATGCTCGACATCATTGATCCGACCCCCCAGACCGTGGACGCGCTGATGAAGCTCGACCTGGCCGCTGGTGTGGACGTCGAAATCAAGCTGCAGTCGTAAGCTCGGAGGGTATAGAAAATGCGCTCTGGTGTTATCGCTAAGAAGGTGGGCATGACCCGCCTGTTCATGGAAGACGGCAAGCAGATCCCTGTGACCGTTCTTCAACTGGAAAACCTGCAGGTCGTTTCGCAGCGCACCGCAGATCAGCACGGCTATACCGCCGTTCAGCTGGGCTGTGGTTCGGTCAAGGCAAAACGCGTGAGCAAAGCCATGCGCGGCCACTTCGCCGCTGCCTCGGTTGAGCCCAAGCGTAAGCTGGCCGAATTCCGCGTGACCGAAGACAACCTGATCGACGTTGGCGCCGAACTGTCTGCCGAGCACTATGTTGCCGGTCAGAAAGTGGACGTTGCCGGCACCTCGATCGGTAAAGGCTTCGCCGGTGCCATGAAACGCCACAACTTTGGTGGTCTGCGCGCCTCGCACGGTGTGTCGATCAGCCACCGTTCGCACGGTTCGACAGGTCAGTGTCAGGATCCGGGCAAGGTGTTCAAAGGCAAGAAAATGGCCGGCCACATGGGTGCCGTCCGCGTGACCACTCAGAACCTGGAAGTCGTCAAAACCGACGCCGACCGCGGCCTGATCATGGTCAAAGGTGCCGTTCCTGGCTCCAAAGGCGGCTGGGTCACCATCAAGGATGCAGTGAAGAAGAAACTGCCCGAGAACGTCCCGTTCCCGGCTGCTCTGAAAACCGCTGCTGTCGAAGCTCCGGCTGAAGAAGCCCCCGCGGAAGGTGGTGAAGCATGAAACTTGACGTGATCAAACTGGACGGCGGCACCGCCGGTTCCGTGGAACTGTCCGAAGACCTGTTCGGCCTGGAGCCGCGCGCAGACATCCTGCACCGCGTGGTTCGCTGGCAGCGTAACAAGGCACAGGCTGGCACCCACAAGGTTCTGACCCGTTCCGAGGTAAGCTACTCGACCAAGAAGATCTATCGCCAGAAGGGCACCGGCGGCGCACGCCACGGCTCGCGCAAGGCGCCGATCTTCCGCAAAGGTGGTATCTACAAGGGCCCGACCCCGCGTAGCCACGCCCATGACCTGCCGAAGAAATTCCGCAAGCTGGGCCTGAAGCACGCCCTGTCCGCGAAAGCCAAGGCAGGCGAGCTGGTCGTGATCGAAGCCGCCGAAACCGAGGGCAAGACCGCCGCTCTGGCCAAACAGGTTGCAAACCTGGGCTGGAAACGCGCCCTGATCATCGACGGTGCGTCGGTGAACGAGGGCTTTGCCCAAGCCGCCCGCAACATCGAAGGCCTGGACATCCTGCCGACGATGGGCGCTAACGTGTATGACATCCTGAAGCGTGACACCCTGGTGATCACCAAAGCAGGTGTCGAAGCTCTGGAGGCTCGCCTGAAATGACCACCAAGGCAGAACTGTACGACGTGATCCGCAAGCCCGTCATCACCGAGAAGGCCACCATGGCCTCGGAAACCGGTGCTGTCGTGTTCGAGGTCGCCATCGACGCCAACAAACCCCAGATCAAAGAGGCTGTTGAGACTCTGTTCGGTGTGAAGGTGAAAGCCGTCAACACCACGATCACCAAGGGTAAAGTAAAGCGTTTCCGCGGCCAGCTGGGCAAGCGTAAAGACGTTAAGAAAGCCTATGTGACCCTGGAAGAGGGCAACACGATCGACGTGTCCACCGGACTGTAAGATCTAGGTTTTTGAAAAAATGAAAGGCCCCTCGGTGCAAACCGGGGGGCTTTTTTCTCTATAAAATATTGACCAAACTAAGGAGGAGGCACCCTGATGCCCCGACAGTCAGAGAGCCTTGAGGTTGTCATTGATGGTCTTAGAGACGATATTTTGTGGATGTTGATCACTTATTATGCGCTGTGCAAGAGACGAACATTGCCAGATTTACAGAGGATGAGTCGGGAAGATTTTGTCGTCGAATTGAACTTATTAGAGTGTGCTCAACGAGACTTGGTAATGCGCTTAACCGCCCTTGATGACACGAAAGGGAACCGTTCATTTCGACTGGCTAAGAAGCTTAAGTTAGCAACGAGTTTGTCGAGAGAAAGGCAACGTGAGATTGCTGAGAACACGAAAGCTTTCACGGACGCAGTCAATCAATTGAAAACCGACCATCGTAACAAATATATCGCTCACGTTTCAACTGCTACCAGCGTTTCCCCCAGGTTGGTCCAAGAGGTTCCAAAGCTTGCGGATGTGATTTCCGTCGCGGTCCGAACCCTAGACGCATTCGAGAATAAGCGCATAAAGTACTTTCTGGATCCTGGCTCTGTTGAGCCCAATGTCGATCTAAGGGAAGTGTTTGCGATCTAGCGCTTTGCTTAAGACAATCAGCCTGAATAAACCATCGAAGATAGCAAATCTCACCCCCGCTATAGACACCCCTCCATTCCCCTGCTAAAGACGCGCATCTCTTCGGCCTCGGATTCGTTCCGGGGCCGGTGATTTTTGGAATCAGGGACCTTCGGGGCCCTAGCAAAGCGGCCACCTTAGTAGGGCGTTTCCTGGCGAAAGCTTCTGGGGAACAAACGGGCAGGGGGCTACAACATCGGGTGGGCCGCAGGCCTGCCTCACAAAACGGAAGACAGAAAGCATGGCACTCAAGTCGTATAAACCGACGACGCCGGGCCAGCGTGGGCTGGTTCTGATCGACCGTTCGGAGCTGTGGAAAGGACGTCCGGTCAAATCCCTTACTGAGGGTTTGACCAAGAACGGCGGCCGGAACAACACCGGGCGGATCACGATGCGCCGCAAGGGCGGTGGGGCAAAGCGCCTCTATCGTATCGTGGACTTCAAGCGCAACAAATTCGACGTTGCTGCAACGGTTGAGCGGATCGAATATGACCCCAACCGCACCGCGTTCATCGCGCTGATCAAATACGAAGATGGCGAACAGGCTTATATCCTGGCTCCGCAGCGTCTGGCTGTTGGGGACACGGTGATTGCCTCGGCCAAGGCCGACATCAAGCCGGGCAACGCAATGCCGTTCTCGGGGATGCCGATCGGGACCATCATCCACAACATCGAGATGAAGCCCGGCAAAGGCGGTCAGATCGCCCGTGCTGCTGGTACTTACGCTCAGTTCGTGGGTCGTGACGGTGGTTACGCTCAGATCCGCCTGTCCTCGGGCGAACTGCGCCTGGTGCGTCAGGAATGCATGGCCACCGTTGGCGCCGTGTCGAACCCTGACAACAGCAACCAGAACTTCGGTAAAGCTGGCCGTATGCGCCACAAGGGCATCCGTCCGTCGGTTCGTGGTGTTGTCATGAACCCGATCGACCACCCCCATGGTGGTGGTGAAGGCCGGACCTCGGGTGGTCGTCATCCGGTGACCCCGTGGGGTAAGCCGACCAAGGGTAAGCGCACCCGTAACACAAACAAGGCGTCGCAGAAGCTGATCATCCGCTCGCGTCACGCCAAGAAGAAGGGCCGCTAAGACATGGCACGTTCTGTTTGGAAAGGCCCCTTCGTGGATGCTTACGTGCTGAAAAAAGCCGAAGCAGCACGCGAGTCGGGCCGCAACGAAGTCATCAAAATCTGGTCGCGTCGTTCCACCATCCTGCCCCAATTTGTTGGGCTGACCTTTGGTGTGTACAACGGCCAGAAACACGTTCCTGTGAACGTATCCGAAGACATGATTGGCCAGAAGTTCGGTGAGTATTCGCCGACCCGGACCTACTATGGTCACGCGGCTGACAAAAAAGCGAAGCGGAAATAAGTCATGGGCAAGGCAAAGAACCCCCGCCGCGTGGCAGATAACGAAGCAATGGCCAAAGTCCGTATGCTTCGCACCAGCCCGCAGAAACTGAACCTGGTCGCCGCAATGATCCGTGGCAAGAAGGTGGAAAAGGCCCTGACGGACCTGACCTTCTCGAAGAAACGGATCGCTCAGGACGTGAAGAAATGCCTTCAGTCTGCCATTGCGAACGCTGAAAACAACCACAACCTGGATGTGGACGAGCTGATCGTGGCAGAGGCTTACGTTGGTAAGAACCTGACCATGAAGCGCGGCCGCCCCCGTGCCCGTGGCCGTTTCGGCAAGATCATCAAGCCGTTCTCGGAACTCACGATCACCGTGCGTCAAGTTGAGGAGCAAGCCTAATGGGTCAGAAAGTAAATCCGATCGGCATGCGCCTTCAGGTCAACCGCACCTGGGACAGCCGCTGGTACGCGGACTCGAAAGATTACGGTGATCTTCTGCTGGAAGACATCAAAATCCGTGAGTTCATCAAGGAAGAGTGCAAACAGGCCGGCGTGGCCCGTGTGATCATCGAGCGTCCGCACAAGAAGTGCCGCGTGACGATCCACACTGCGCGTCCGGGCGTGATCATCGGCAAGAAAGGCGCAGACATCGAAGTGCTGCGCAAGAAGCTGGCGGCCATGACCGATTCTGAGCTGCATCTGAACATCGTCGAAGTGCGCAAGCCCGAGCTGGACGCTCAGCTGGTCGCGGAATCGATTGCTCAGCAACTGGAACGCCGTGTGTCCTTCCGTCGTGCCATGAAGCGCGGCGTGCAGAACGCCATGCGTATGGGCGCCCTGGGCATCCGTGTGAACGTCGCTGGCCGTCTGGGCGGTGCAGAAATCGCGCGTACCGAATGGTACCGTGAGGGCCGCGTGCCGCTGCACACCCTGCGTGCTGACATCGACTACGCCGCCGCAGAGGCCATGACCCCCTACGGCATCATCGGCATCAAAACCTGGATCTTCAAAGGCGAGATCATGGAACACGACCCTCAGGCTCGTGACCGTCGCGCCCAGGAAATCCAGGATGGTCCCGCGCCCCGTGGCGCCGGCGGCCGCCGCTAAGGAGATCTGAGTTATGCTTCAACCAAAGCGTACTAAATTCCGCAAGCAGCAGAAGGGCCGTATCAAAGGCCTGGCCAAGGGCGGCAGCGACCTGAACTTCGGTTCGTTCGGCCTGAAAGCCCTTCAGCCTGAGCGTGTGACTGCGCGTCAGATCGAGGCGGCTCGCCGCGCGATGACCCGCCACATGAAACGTCAGGGCCGTGTCTGGATCCGTATCTTCCCCGATGTCCCCGTGACCTCGAAGCCCGTCGAAGTTCGTATGGGTAAAGGTAAGGGTTCGGTGGATTACTGGGCCTGCAAGGTGAAGCCCGGCCGCATCATGTTCGAAATCGACGGCGTCGACGAAGATATCGCACGTGAAGCTCTGCGCCTGGCCGCGATGAAACTGCCGGTGAAAACCCGCGTCGTGGTTCGCGAAGACTGGTAAACCGTTGCAGTTTGCATCGCAAACTGTCAGCAGCGTGGTATAGGCAAAATCGCAAGTTTTGTCCGGGCCACGTACCAGCCTGAAAAATCAAAACCCCCGTCGAGAAATCGGCGGGGGTTTTCTTTGAGTATTTGAAGAGCAAAGAAGGGGCGGTGGGGTGGTCCCGTGTGCGGCGGGGTTATTCCCACTTATAGTTAAAGCTGACCGAGACCCGGTCGTATTCCGAGCGGTTCAAGGGGACCTCGTGGCGTAGCCAGCTTTCCCATAGCAGGACGTCGCCCACTTCTGGTGTCATGTAGATGAACGGTTGCAGGTCGCGGCGGGCGTCTTTGCGGCGGGCGGGGGCGGCCATCATGCGGGCCGAGCGTGGGTCTTCGAGTTTCAGGGCCGAGGCGCCGTCGGGCATGGCCACGTAGGTGGTGCCGGAAATCACTGAATGCGGGTGCAGGTGGGATGAATGGGTGCCGCCTTCGGGCAGGATGTTGATCCACAGGTCTTCGAGGACGAGGTTGCGGTCGTCCAGATCGAATTCCAGGTCTTTGGCGAAGGCCGCGACGTGTTGATTCAGCGATTTGATCAGGTCGTCGAAGATGGGAAAGCGCCAGCCCAGGTCCGTCAGCGAAGCATAGGAGGTGTAGCCGGGATAGCCGTTCTCCTCGCACCATTGCTGGCCGGCCTCGTCGTCCTCGGCGATGGAGTAGCAGGAGGCCTCTAGCTCGTCCGGGTCGATCTTGGGGGCGAACTCGGACAGGGCGGCGCGGTAGAGGCGGGTGACAAAGAGCGATTCAATCTGTGACATACCCGCCTTTTACCGCAGCCACGGGCCAAGCGCGATAGGCTTAGGCGGCCAGGTTCAGGACAATGTCATCTTCGGTCAGGGTGCGGGTTGTATCGACCATGATGCGCCAGGTTGCTTCCACGCCGGTTTGCGGGGCAGTGTAGACCAGCTCGATGTAGTGTCGATGCGCGACACCCTGATCGGTTTCGATGGTCAGTGTGGGGGTGCCCGAGAAAACGCCTGTATCCTCGGGGGTGATGATCAGCACGTCTTCGTCCGGGTCGAAATCCCGGATCCATGTCGAATTGGACATGGTGAAATCCGGGTCGGAGGAGGACGTGAAGTTATTGTCTTCGATCTGGTGGATGACCTCGAACGTGTCGGCACCTTCGCCCCCGGTGACGCCAAAGTGGTAGGTATCGGGGTTGCCGTCGGCATCCAAAAAGAAACCGCTTTGATGCGACACATTGGTGATCCGAAACACATCGTCGCCCGTGCCGCCACTGATGGTTTCGTCGATGTCGTGGCGATAGTACAGGTCATCGAATTCCAGCTCGAACGTGTCGTCGCCCTCGCCGCCAAGGTATTCGCCGAATCTTAGGTTTTCCGCGGTGATCGTATCGTTGCCCGCGCCGCCATACATGTTTTGGGTGTCCCCGTGCGCGATCAGGTGGTCATCACCGTCGCCCCCGTCGAACGTGCCGCCGTCGTTTTGCCAGCCGCCGGGGTTATAGGTGCTTTCCAGGATATCGTCGCCATCGCCGCCGTTGATGTTCGTGCGGCCGTCCGTGCGAACGATGTCGTCCCCTGATCCGGCATCAACCTGGCTGTCGCCATCCGCCAGGATATCAATCAGATCATCCCCCGCGCCGCTGTTGATCGTGACCGGGGCGTCAAGCTCTTCGGGGGTAATGATCACATCATCGCCATCGCCAGTGGTGACTGTGCCGCCTTCGGTTACGCGAATGGTTTCGTCTTCTGGTGTGTCTTCTGGTGCGTCGTCATCAGAGGCGGTATCGTCGCTGCTATCTTCAAAGATACCGAATAGGGCCGTCAGCGCGAGGGCGCCTCCCAATCCTAATAACAGAAAATATTCCATCTTTACCTCTAACAACCATTTATAATTGTAGTAAGATACGGACCACGCCCTGGGGCTGTCAACGGTGGCGGGCGGGTTTGGTGTTTCCGTTTTGGGGACAGAAAATATGATTGTTGCGGCAGCGGATTTGGGGACAGGTTTAACCCCCTCAGTTTTTCCTTGCCCCCAACGGGGGATCCCCTTATAGAGCGGCATCTCGCGGATTCCGGGTGACTGGGATTCGCGCGTTTATTTTTTGACTCCACCAGATACTGGGTCACCCGTCATAAGGCGCTCACTGGTGTTAGAAGAAGGAACTGGCGACATGTCCGCCACTGAACTGCGTGAAAAATCGCTGGACGAGCTGCGCGAGCAGCTGTCCGCCCTGAAGAAAGAAGCGTTTAACCTGCGCTTCCAGCAAGCAACCGGCCAACTGGAAAACACCGCACGCGTCAAAACCGTGCGTCGCGACGTTGCCCGCGTCCTGACCGTGTTGAACGCCAAAGCCGCTGAAGCAGCAGAATAAGGAGCCTGACAGATGCCCAAACGTATTCTCCAAGGCACCGTGACCTCGAATGCCAACGAACAGACCGTTACCGTTCAGGTCGAACGCCGCTTTACGCACCCCGTTCTGAAGAAAACCATCCGTAAGTCCAAGAAATACCGGGCTCACGATGAGAACAACCAATTCAACGTCGGTGACACCGTCCGTATCCAGGAATGTGCCCCGAAGTCGAAGACCAAGCGTTGGGAAGTGATCGCCTAAGTCCCACTTAGACGATCCCGACGCTATTTAGCGAAACCCTGGGGAAATGGACGCCTGCATGTCCCCCCATAGGTCGGGAGAAACCAAATGATCCAGATGCAGACCAATCTGGATGTTGCTGACAACTCTGGCGCGCGCCGAGTTCAGTGCATCAAGGTTCTGGGTGGCTCGAAGCGTAAATACGCTTCGGTGGGCGACATCATCGTCGTCTCTGTCAAAGAAGCCATCCCGCGCGGTCGCGTGAAAAAGGGTGACGTCCGTAAGGCCGTCGTCGTGCGCACCGCCAAAGAAGTTCGTCGTGAAGATGGCACCGCCATCCGCTTCGACCGCAACGCCGCCGTTATCCTGAATAACGCGGGCGAGCCCGTCGGCACCCGTATCTTCGGGCCGGTTGTTCGCGAGCTGCGCTCGAAGAACTTCATGAAAATCATCTCGCTCGCTCCGGAGGTGCTGTAATGGCTGCTAAACTCCGCAAAGGCGATAAGGTCGTCGTGCTGGCCGGCAAAGACAAAGGCAAGCAGGGCACCATCGAGAGCGTAGATCCGAAAGCTGGCAAAGCTGTCGTGGAAGGCATCAACATGGCCATCCGTCACACCCGCCAGTCGCAAACCAGCCAGGGCGGCCGTCTGCCCAAGGCGATGCCGATCCAGCTGTCGAACCTGGCACTGCTGGACGCAAACGGCAAAGCAACCCGCGTTGGCTTCCGTATGGAAGGCGACAAGAAGGTGCGCTTCGCCAAGACCACGGGGGACGTGATTGATGCTTGATGCTGCTACCTACACCCCGCGTCTGAAGGCTCAGTACAAAGAGTCGATCCGCGCCGCTCTGAAAGAAGAGTTCGGCTACAAGAACGACATGATGATCCCCAAGCTGGACAAAATCGTTCTGAACATCGGCTGTGGCGCTGAAGCTGTCAAAGACAGCAAGAAAGCCAAATCCGCCGTTGAGGATCTGACCGTGATTGCCGGCCAGAAGGCTCTGACCACCGTCGCTCGTAACTCGATCGCGGGTTTCCGGGTTCGTGAAGGTATGCCGATGGGCGCGAAAGTGACCCTGCGCGCAGACCGTATGTACGAATTCCTGGACCGTCTGATCACCATCGCAATGCCCCGTATCCGTGACTTCCGCGGCGTGTCGGGCAAATCCTTCGATGGTCGTGGCAACTATGCCATGGGTCTGAAAGAGCACATCGTCTTCCCCGAGATCGACTTCGACAAGGTCGATGTTGCCTGGGGCATGGACATCGTGATCGCCACCACCGCGAAAACCGACGCGGAAGCAAAGGCGCTGTTGAAGCATTTCAACATGCCCTTCAACAGCTAAGCGCGGGAGAGAAGAGTTATGGCTAAAAAATCCATGGTCGAACGCGAGAAAAAGCGCGAACGCCTGGTGGCAAAATACGCCGCCAAGCGCGCTGCTCTCAAAGAGATCATCAATGATCAAGACAAGCCGATGGAAGAGCGTTTTCGCGCTTCGCTGAAGCTTGCGAAACTGCCGCGCAACAGCTCGGCAACCCGTCTGCACAACCGTTGTCAGCTGACCGGCCGTCCCCACGCTTACTATCGTAAGCTCAAGGTCAGCCGTATCATGCTGCGGGAACTGGGCTCGTTTGGCCAGATCCCCGGTCTGGTGAAATCCAGCTGGTAAGGGAGAGAGTGATATGAACGATCCTATCGGCGATATGCTCACCCGTATCCGCAACGCTCAGATGCGCGGCAAGTCCGTTGTTTCGACCCCGGCGTCGAAACTGCGCGGCTGGGTTCTGGATGTACTGGCTGACGAAGGCTACATCCGCGGCTACGAAAAGGGCACTGATGTCAACGGTCACCCGACCCTTGAAATCAGCCTGAAATACTACGAAGGCACCCCTGTCATTCGCGAACTGAAGCGGGTTTCGAAACCCGGCCGTCGCGTTTACATGGGCGTCAATGACATCCCCGTTGTCCGTCAGGGCCTGGGCGTGTCGATTGTCAGCACTCCGAAAGGTGTGATGTCGGACGCAAGCGCACGCTCCAACAATGTTGGTGGCGAAGTGCTCTGCACCGTCTTCTAAGGAGGTCTGCAATGTCTCGTATTGGTAAAAAACCGGTCGAGCTGCCCAGCGGCGTTAGCGCGTCGGTGTCCGGCCAGACCATCGAAGTCAAAGGCGCGAAAGCGACCCAAAGCTTCACCGCAACCGACGACGTGACCATCGCGGTCGAGGACAACGCAGTTGTCATCACCCCGCGTGGCAAGTCCAAGCGCGCGCGTCAGCAGTGGGGCATGTCCCGCACCATGGTGGCCAACATGGTCCAGGGTGTGACGACCGGCTTCAAAAAAGAGCTGGAGATCAACGGTGTGGGTTACCGGGCTCAGATGCAGGGCAACACCCTGAAACTGAACCTGGGCTACTCGCACGAGGTGAACTTCGAAGTGCCCGACGGCGTGACCGTCACCGCTCCGAAACCCACCGAGATCGTTGTCGAAGGCAATGACCCGCAACTCGTCGGCCAGGTCGCGGCCAATATCCGCGAATGGCGTAAGCCCGAGCCCTACAAAGGCAAAGGCATCAAGTACAAAGACGAGTACATCTTCCGCAAGGAAGGCAAGAAGAAGTAAGGACGAGCAAAATGGCAAACAGCAAACGGACCCTGTTCCTGAAGCGCCGTCTGCGCGTTCGGAACAAACAGCGGAAAGTGAACGTCGGCAAGCTGCGCCTGTCGGTTCACCGCAGCAACAAGAACATCAGCGTTCAGCTGATCGACGACGTCAAAGGCGTCACCCTGGCATCGGCCTCCTCGCTGGAGAAAGATCTGGGCGTGGTCGGCAAGAACAACGTCGAAGCCGCCGCGAAAGTCGGCGCGCTGATCGCAGAACGTGCCAAGGCAGCCGGCGTCGAAGAGTGCTACTTCGACCGTGGTGGCTTCCTGTTTCACGGCAAGGTGAAGGCTCTGGCCGACGCCGCGCGTGAAGGCGGTCTGAAGTTCTAAGCAACCTGCGGAGGGCGCGCTGCGCCCTCCCGATGATCCGGGTTCTGCGCGGCCAGCCCGCGCAGAGCACCAGGATTGAGACAAACGGCGCAGCCGCGCCACCATGAAAGGACTGTCCAAATGGCAGAACGTGAAAACCGCCGGGGCCGCGGTCGCAACCGCGAAGAAGAAACCCCGGAATTTGCAGATCGCCTGGTCGCGATCAACCGTGTTTCGAAAACCGTGAAGGGTGGTAAGCGCTTTGGCTTCGCTGCTCTGGTGGTTGTCGGCGATCAGAAAGGCCGCGTTGGTTTCGGCAAAGGCAAAGCGAAAGAAGTGCCCGAGGCCATCCGCAAAGCCACCGAGCAAGCCAAGCGCCAGATGGTTCGCGTGCCTCTGAAAGAGGGCCGCACCCTGCACCACGACATTGAAGGTCGCCACGGCGCCGGTAAGGTCGTCATGCGCACCGCACCTGAAGGGACCGGGATCATCGCCGGTGGTCCGATGCGTGCCGTGTTCGAAATGCTGGGCGTGAAAGACGTGGTTTCCAAGTCGATCGGCTCGCAGAACCCCTACAACATGATCCGCGCCACCATCAACGGCCTGACCAAAGAGTCGAGCCCGCGTTCGGTTGCTGCGCGTCGCGGTAAGAAAGTTGCTGACATCCTGCGCAAGGACGAAGCAGCGGCCCCCGCCGAAGCAGAAGCGTAAGGAGAGCGAGACATGGCTAAAACCATCGTTGTCAAACAGATCGGTTCCCCGATCCGTCGCCCCGCCGTCCAGCGTCAGACCCTGATCGGTCTGGGCCTGAACAAGATGCACAAGACCCGCGAGCTGGAGGATACGCCTTCGGTTCGTGGCATGGTCGCGAAAATCCCGCACCTGGTCGAAATCATCGAAGAGCGCGACTAAGCGATCCTTCATCGGATAAGAACACGAACGCCCCGCAGTGCATTGCGGGGCGTTTTCTTTGACGGGGTGCTCTGCGCTTGCATCATGCAAGCGAAGCGTCTATACGCCCCCGGTGGCCCTTTGGCTGCATAAGAATCAACCAAGAAAAGCCGTGTTTGACCCCTTCCGCTTCGTGGGTCAGTTCCGGCAAAGGAGAAGCGACATGAAATTGCATGAATTGCGTGATAACGCAGGCGCAACCAAGAAACGCACACGCGTTGGCCGTGGTCCGGGTTCGGGCAAAGGTAAAATGGGTGGCCGTGGTATCAAAGGTCAGAAATCGCGCTCGGGTGTGGCCATCAATGGCTACGAGGGCGGCCAGATGCCCCTGTACCAACGCCTGCCCAAGCGTGGCTTTAACAAGCCCAACCGCAAGGAATACGCCGTTGTGAACCTGGGCCTGATCGCCAAGTTCATCGAAGCCGGCAAGCTGGACGCTTCGGCCGCGATCACCGAGGACGCGCTGGTTGCCAGCGGTCTGGTGCGCCGCAAGCTGGATGGCGTCCGCGTTCTGGCCAAAGGCGAGATTGCAACCGCTGTTAACCTGGAAGTGACCGGGGCCTCGAAATCGGCCATCGAAGCCGTCGAAAAGGCCGGTGGATCGCTGAAGGTTGCGGCTGCCGCAGAATAACGGGTTGTGAGCGGGGCTGAGCCCGCTTAGATACATCCTAGTTTTCCTAAGAACGCCGCCTGAGCTGGAAAACGCTCTGGGCGGCGTTGCCACATAAGAGAGACCGAATATGGTATCTGCAGTCGAACAAATGGCCGCGAACACCAGCTGGGGACAGCTGGCCAAGGCGTCGGACCTGCGCAGCCGCATCCTGTTCACCCTTGGGCTTCTGATCGTTTGCCGTATCGGCACCTTCATTCCCGTTCCGGGCATTGACGGCGAACAGCTGCGCAACTTCATGGAGGGCGCGGCAAGCGGCCTGGGCGGCATCCTGTCGATGTTCACCGGCGGCGCGCTGGGACGGATGGGGATTTTTGCGCTGGGGATCATGCCGTATATTTCGGCCTCGATCATTGTTCAGCTGCTGACCTCGATGGTGCCTTCGCTGGAACAGCTGAAGAAAGAGGGCGACGCAGGCCGTAAGAAGATCAACCAATACACCCGTTACGGCACTGTGGTGCTGGCGACCTTGCAGGCCTACGGTCTGGCCGCCTCGCTTGAGGCCGGGGATCTGGTGACCGATCCGGGCATGTTCTTCCGTGTGACCTGTGTGATGACGCTGGTGGGCGGCACCATGTTCATGATGTGGCTGGGCGACCAGATCACCAGCCGCGGCATTGGTAACGGTATCTCTCTGATCATTTTCGTCGGCATCATCGCCGAGGTGCCCGCCGCTCTGGCGCAGTTCCTCAGCCAGGGGCGTTCGGGTGCCATCAGCCCCGCCGTGATCATCGGTGTCTTTGTGATGGTTGCTGTTGTGATTGCCTTTGTGGTGTTCATGGAGCGCGCCCTGCGCAAGATCCACATTCAGTATCCGCGCCGTCAGGTGGGGATGAAAGTCTATGACGGCGGCAGCTCGCACCTGCCGATCAAGGTGAACCCGGCCGGCGTGATCCCGGCGATCTTTGCCAGCTCGCTGCTGCTGCTGCCGACCACGATCAGCACGTTCTCGGGGTCGCAAACGGGGCCGGTCATGTCCACGCTGCTGGCCTATTTCGGGCCGGGGCAGCCGCTGTACCTGCTGTTCTTTGTCGCGATGATCGTGTTCTTTGCCTATTTCTATACGTTCAATGTGTCGTTCAAACCCGATGATGTGGCGGACAACCTGAAGAACCAGAACGGCTTTGTTCCCGGTATCCGTCCGGGGCAGAAAACCGCCGAATATCTGGAGTACGTGGCCAACCGCGTGCTGGTTCTGGGGTCGGCCTACCTTGCGGCAGTTTGTCTCTTGCCCGAGATTCTGCGTAGCCAATTGGCGATCCCCTTCTATTTTGGCGGAACCTCGGTGCTGATCGTCGTGTCCGTGACCATGGATACGATCCAACAGGTGCAAAGCCATCTGCTGGCCCATCAGTACGAAGGTCTGATCGAGAAGTCGCAGCTACGCGGCAAAGGTAAGAAACGCGCACGCAAAGGACCCGCACGTCGATGAACATTATTCTGCTTGGACCGCCCGGCGCGGGCAAAGGAACTCAGGCTGGCCATCTGGTCGAAACACGCGACATGATCCAGCTGAGCACCGGCGACATGCTGCGGGAAGCCAAGGCCAGCGGTTCCGAAATGGGGCAGCTTGTGGCCAAGGTCATGGACAGCGGCGGCCTGGTCACCGATGAAATCGTCATCGGCCTGATCCGCGAGAAGCTGGAAGGCGACAAAAAGGGCGGTTTCATCTTCGACGGCTTCCCGCGCACCCTGGCCCAGGCCGATGCACTGGGAGAGTTGCTGGCCGAGAAGGGCGAAACCCTGGACGCCGTGATCGAGATGCAGGTCGAGGACGAGGTTCTGGTCAAGCGGATCGTCAACCGCGCCGCCGAAGCCGTCGCCGCCGGGGGCACCGCCCGCGCAGACGATAACGAAGAAAGCGTGCGTTTCCGTCTGATGGAATACTACAAAAAGACCGCGCCGCTGATCGGCTATTACCACGCCAAGGGGAATCTGACCTCGATTGACGGTTTGGGCTCGATCGAAGACGTTCAGGGCGCGATTGCCGGGATTCTGGGCTAATCACAGGATGAATGGGGAAGGGGGCTTGACGGCCCTCTTTTTTCCACATACCCAGCACCATCTCTATTATGAGGCTGATTCTCGGTGTGCATATGCGCCGATGATCTTATCACCTGGTACAGCTGAGGCCCGGCGCAAAAATCGTCGGGCTTACGTTGTGAAAAAAGGTTCTGGAACTACGGAACCGCAACGAAAAGGAAAGTGACACGTGGCACGTATCGCCGGCGTAAACATCCCCACTGCAAAGCGGGTCCCTATCGCCCTGACCTATATCACTGGTATCGGCCCTGCATCGGCCAAAGCCATCTGCGAAGCTGTGAACATCGAATCGACTCGCCGTGTAAACGAGCTGTCGGACGCCGAAGTTCTGGCCATCCGCGAACACATCGACGCCAACTACACCGTCGAAGGTGACCTGCGCCGCGAAGTGCAGATGAACATCAAACGCCTGATGGATCTGGGTTGCTACCGCGGCCTGCGTCACCGCCGCAGCCTGCCTGTGCGCGGCCAGCGCACCCACACCAACGCACGTACCCGCAAAGGCCCCGCAAAGGCCATCGCCGGTAAGAAGAAGTAAGGGAGGGCAGCACCAATGGCACGTGATACCCGTCGTGGCGGCAAGAAAAAGGCCTCCAAGAACATCGCAGCTGGCGTCGCACATGTGAACTCCAGCTTCAACAACACCAAGATCCTGATCTCGGACGTGCAGGGCAACGCGATCTCGTGGTCGTCGGCCGGCACCATGGGCTTCAAAGGGTCGCGCAAATCCACGCCTTACGCTGCTCAGATGGCAGCCGAGGACGCGGGCAAGAAAGCCCAGGATCACGGCGTGAAAACCCTGGAAGTCGAAGTTCAGGGCCCCGGTTCGGGCCGTGAATCGGCTCTGCGCGCGCTGGCCGCAATCGGTTTCAACATCACCTCGATCCGTGATGTGACCCCGATCGCACACAACGGCTGCCGCCCGCCGAAACGCCGCCGGGTCTAATCCGACAGTATTGTTTTGGGGCTGTGCACGCGCACGGCCCCATTCCGTCATTTTGAAACCTCGGGCGTCTTGGCCTTTGGACATGGGGACAAGACAGGAATGGAGGGACGCATGATCCACAAGAATTGGGCAGAGCTGATCAAGCCGACTCAGCTGGACGTAAAGCCGGGCAATGACCCGCTGCGTCAGGCAACCGTGGTTGCCGAACCGCTGGAGCGTGGCTTTGGCCTGACGCTGGGCAACGCCCTGCGCCGCGTGCTGATGAGCTCGTTGCAAGGTGCGGCCATCACCAGCGTGCAGATCGACAACGTTCTGCATGAATTCTCGTCTGTTGCCGGTGTGCGCGAAGACGTCACCGACATCATCCTGAACCTGAAGCAGGTCGCCCTGCGCATGGAAGCCGAAGGCCCCAAGCGTCTGTCGATCTCGGCCAAGGGTCCGGGGGCTGTGACCGCCGGTGACATCTCCGACAGCGCAGGTATCGAGATCCTGAACAAGGAACACGTGATCTGCCACCTGGATGACGGCGCCGATCTGTACATGGAACTGACCGTCAACACCGGGAAGGGCTATGTCGCCGCAGATAAGAACAAACCCGAAGATGCGCCCATCGGCCTGATCCCGATCGACGCGATCTACTCGCCGGTCAAGAAAGTGTCCTATGACGTGCAGCCCACCCGTGAGGGCCAGGTGCTGGACTATGACAAACTGACCCTGAAGGTGGAAACCGACGGTTCGATCACCCCCGATGACGCCGTGGCCTTTGCCGCGCGCATCCTGCAAGACCAGCTGTCGATCTTCGTGAACTTCGAAGAGCCCGAAGCCGCTGGCCGCCAGGACGAGGATGACGGTCTGGAGTTCAACCCGCTGCTGCTGAAGAAAGTGGACGAGCTGGAACTGTCCGTCCGTTCGGCAAACTGCCTGAAGAACGACAACATCGTCTACATCGGCGATCTGATCCAGAAAACCGAAGCCGAGATGCTGCGCACTCCGAACTTCGGCCGCAAATCGCTGAACGAGATCAAAGAAGTGCTCTCGGGCATGGGGCTGCACCTGGGCATGGACGTCGAGGACTGGCCGCCGGACAACATCGAAGATCTGGCCAAGAAATTCGAAGACGCGTTCTAAAAATAGGGGGCGGGCGCATAGCCTGCCCCGCATATGCCCGCATCTGGCGGGGAACATCCGGGCCAACGCCCCAAGGAGAGCCGGTGACACGCATCGCCGGACGGACAAAGCAAAACGCACGTTAGGAGATAGAAAATGCGTCACGCACGTGGTTACCGCCGCCTGAACCGTACTCATGAGCACCGTAAGGCCCTGTTCTCGAACATGGCTGGCTCGCTGATCGAGCACGAGCAAATCAAAACCACCCTGCCCAAAGCCAAAGAACTGCGCCCGATCGTTGAAAAACTGATCACCCTGGCCAAACGCGGCGATCTGCACGCCCGCCGTCAGGCCGCGGCTCAGCTGAAGCAGGACAAGGACGTCGCCAAACTGTTCGACGTTCTGGGCCCGCGCTACAAAGAGCGTCAGGGTGGCTACATCCGCATCCTGAAGGCCGGCTTCCGCTATGGCGACATGGCTCCGATGGCGATCATCGAGTTCGTTGACCGCGACGTCTCGGCCAAAGGTGCGGCTGACAAAGCCCGCCTGGAAGCGGAAGAAGCTGTCGAAGAATAAGCGCTGCGCAACACGCACAGCCCAAGGCCCTGCCAGACCTGGCGGGGCCTTTTTGTTTGGTGCAGGCATATGCGGCAAACCGGCCGTTCAGAGCGTGCGTTTTTCAGGGTACGCTGACGTCTGACGCAGGGCGCTTGAAACCCGAGCGCTTGAAATCACAGCGCCAGACCGACATATCCGAAGAAAACCGGAGGTTCCCTTGCTGCGAATTCTGAGCGTCCTTCTGATCCTGGCCACGCCGGTCTGGTCGGATACCCGTGTCCCGCAAAGCCAGATGGAAATCCAGCTGGGCTTTGCCCCTTTGGTGAAACAGGCCGCCCCTGCGGTGGTGAATATCTATGCCAAGCGCATCGTGGCCGAGCGCTCCAGCCCGTTTCAGAATGACCCGTTTTTCCGACAGTTTTTTGGCAATCTGGGGCAACCGCGCCAAAGGGTGCAGAATTCGCTGGGCTCGGGGGTGATTCTGTCTGGCGATGGGATCGTGGTGACGAATTACCATGTCGTGGGCGAGGCAACGGAAATCCGGGTGGTTCTGACAGATCGGCGCGAATTCGATGCGCAGGTGATGCTGTCGGATCAGGAATCGGATCTGGCGGTCCTGCAACTTGAAGGCGCCGAGGATATGCCGCATCTGACCCTGCGCGACAGTGACCGGGTGGAGGTTGGCGAGCTGGTTCTGGCCATCGGTAACCCGTTCGGCGTGGGCCAGACGGTCAGCAGCGGAATCGTGTCCGGGCTGGCGCGTTCGGGCGCGGCGGTGGGCAGCGCGCGCGGGTATTTCCTGCAAACGGATGCCGCGATCAATCCGGGCAATTCCGGCGGGGCGTTGATTGATGTGAATGGGCGGCTGATCGGGGTGAATACGCGGATTCTGACGCGCTCGGGTGGGTCGAACGGGATCGGTTTTGCGATTCCGGCCAATCTGGT
>PBYL01000232.1 GCA_002729595.1 Thalassovita sp.
GTTTCTACAGAAGACGGTTCAACACTCCCTGGTGTGAACGTATTAATTAAAGGTACATCAACTGGTACTATTACTGACATTGACGGTAACTACAGAATTACAGTTCCTGGAAACGATGCAGTTTTACAATTCAGTTATGTTGGTTTTTCTACAAAAGAAGTAACTGTTGGTGCTCAATCTACAGTTGACATAGACTTAGGCCCTGACTATACTGAAATTTCAGAAGTAGTTGTAGTAGGTTATAGCTCTAAAAGAAAAGAAGAGCTAACAGGTGCAATCGAAGTAGTTGGTTCTGATAAATTAGAACAATTACCTGCATCTTCATTCCAAACTGCATTACAAGGTAGCGTAGCTGGTATGCAAGTTACTTCTACAGATGGTGCACCAGGTGCTGGTATTTCTATTAGAGTAAGAGGTGTTGGTTCTATTAATGCATCAAACGATCCATTATATGTGATCGATGGTATTCCAGTAAGCTCTGGAAGTATCTCACAAACTGACTTTGGTAATGGTGGAACTAGTTCAAACGTACTAGCTTCTATTAACCCTAACGATATTCAAAACATCACTGTGCTTAAAGATGCAGCATCAACTGCTATTTATGGTTCAAGAGGTGCTAATGGTGTAGTTTTAATTACTACAAAAAGTGGCGCTGCTGGTAAAGCAAAAATCGACTTAAAAGCGCAAGTTGGTTTTTCAGATATTGCCTATAACAACCTTTTACAAGGCTTAAATGGTGAGCAATATACTGAGCTTTTCCACGAAGGTAACATCAACAGAGGTTACACTTTAGAAGAATCTCAAGCTGAGTTTGATACTTACTATCCAGATCCTGCAAGTACTGTTTGGTTAGATGAAATGACTCAAACTGGTATTACTCAACAATACGATTTAAGTGCAACTGGTGGTAGTGATAAAGTAACTTACTTCTTATCAGGTGGATACTATGACCAAGAAGGTATTACTAAAGAAAACAAATTCGAGCGTTTTTCTAGCCGTGCTAACATCAAAGCAAATCTTTCTGATAAGCTAACTGTATCTAATAATATCAACATTACTCACTTTAAGCAAAGAGGTATTACAGATGGTACTGCTTGGGAAGCTCCTTATTATCTTGCTTACTTGTTGCCTCCTACAATTCCTTTGAAAGACGAACAAGGAAGATACTATGGAGATCATACAAACATAATGGGTGGTAACAACCCAGTAGGTCAATTATATGACAACACTCGTGAGTTACAGCAAACTAGATTAATCGATAACCTTGCGGCTACCTACGACATTATGGAGGGTCTTACTTTCTCTTCTAAGTGGAGTTTTGACATCTTAAACATCGACGAATTTATCTTCGAAAACGGTAGATATGGTGACCAAAGAAACAACGGTGGTTGGGGTAACGAAGCTAGAACAGACGAAATTAACTGGATTGGTACTCAGACTTTACAGTACTCTAAAACTTTTAACGAAAACCATAACTTCGATGCATTAATAGGTTATGAAGCTCAAAAAGTATTAAGAGATGTAGTTGAAACTGCTGCTGAAAACTATCCTCACCCAGACTTAGAAACATTGGCAAGTGCTTCAATTCCTACACTTGCATCAAGCTCTAGAAGCGAATATGCATTTAACTCATATTTCACTACTTTGAACTACGATTACGCTGGTAAATATTATGCTTCAGTGTCTTTCCGTAGAGATGGTTCTTCAAGATTTGGTCCTGATAAAAGATGGGGTACTTTCTGGTCAGTTGGTGGTGGTTATACTATCAGCGAAGAAGCATTTATGGACAACGTATCTTGGGTAGATAACCTTAAATTAAGAGCTAGTTACGGTGTAACAGGTAACGCAAATATTGGTAACTATAGCTGGGCAGGTCTTTATTCTTTTGATAGAGCTTACCAAGATTCTCCAGGTGCTGCTCCTGGTCAGGTTGCAAACCCATTATTAACTTGGGAATCTCAAGAAAACTTTAACGTTGGTCTTGACTTCGCTTTATTGAAAAGCAGATTATCAGGTAATATTGAATACTTCATTAGAGAATCTACAGACTTAATTCTTGACCGTCCTCTTTCTAACACTACAGGTTTCAGAGATTTAACTGAAAACGTTGGTGATATGAGAAACAGTGGTGTTGAGATTGCTTTAAATGCAAACTTAGTTCAAACTCCTAACTTCACATTAGATCTAGGTGGTAACATTACATTCTTAAGTAACGAAATTACTTACTTACCAGAATCTTTTGTAGATGGTCAATTTAACAGAGCTGAGGGTAGAGATTACCAAGAATATTACTTATATGGTTGGGCAGGTGTTAACCCAGATGATGGTGCTCCACTTTTCTATACTGATGAAACAAAAACAGAAACTACTAGTAGCATAAATGAGGCTGTTCGTTTCTACGATGGCAAAAGTGCTTCACCAGATTACTATGGTGGTATTACTTTAAATGCAGGTTACAAAGGTTTCTCACTTAACTTGTTTTTCAACTACCAAATGGGACACTATGTGTATGATGGTCCAGGATGGGTTATCCACAGTGATGGTCGTTACTTCCCAAGAAGTACTTCATTATTCGCATATGAAAACAGATGGCAACAACCAGGTGACGAAGCACTATTCCCTAAATATGTAGCAGGTAACACTAGTGGTTCAAACACTCAAAACTCAACAAGATATTTGTACAAAGGAGATTACATCCGTTTGAAAACAATCAATCTTGGATACGATTTCCCAGCGTCTATTACAAGCAAACTAAAAGTACGTTCACTTAAGGTTTATACAAACTTGAACAACTATTTCACATGGGTAGCTGACGATTACTTACCTTTCGATCCAGAGGTAGCAGCAAATGGTTACTACTCAACCACAACACCAAATACAAAATCAGTCAATTTTGGTGTTAACATCGGCTTATAATCGATGTATTGATAATTGTGAAATAATTAAATTAAAACAGAATTATGAAAAAATTATATATATCAAGTCTCTTTGCGGTAATGATGTTGTTTGCTACATCATGCGGCGAAGAATTCTTAGACCTAACTCCTCAGCAAAGTATTGTTAATGAAGATTTTCTATTAACGTATAGCGACTTTGAAGCAGCGATTGTAGGTGCTTATGACCAAATGCAATTAGCAGACTGGTATGGTAGATACTTACCTTTAGTAGCTGATGTAATGGGAGAAGATGTAAAACAAAACTCTAGTGCAAACAGAGCGAGTGAGTGGGCAGAATATAGAGGTTACGCTGACCATTTTATACCAGAAGAGTTTTGGGCTGAGATTTACGAAGAGATCAACATCGTAAATAGCATTATCAACTCTGATTTTGAAGCACCAGAAGCAATTGCTACTGATTTCAATCAAATTTTAGGAGAAGCTTATGCAATTAGAGCTTTAGCATATTTTGATTTGGTTAGAATATTTAGCCAACACTATACTTATACTGCTGATGCTTCTCACCCAGGTGTGCCAATTGTATTAGAATTCGATTTACAATCTAGACCAGCTAGAAGTACTGTAGCTGAAGTTTATGCGCAAGTTATCAGCGATTTCGAGCAAGCAATTAGCTTAATGTCTATCACTCCTTCTACTTCTGGTACTTTCTCAGAAGCAGCAGCTCAAGCATTATTATCAAGAGTTTACCTTTACATGGAAGATTACGACATGGCAGAAAGCTATGCAACTCAAGTAATCAGCAGTGGAGACTATTCACTTGTACCTGCTGAATCTTATGCTACTCAATTTTTAGATGGAAACTCTTCTGAGTCTATCTTTGAAATTGTTTACACTACAGTTGACAACCCTGGTTCTGACCACCTTGGTGGTATGTACAAAGCAACTGGTTATGGTGACTACTTACCATCTGAAGACCTTTTAGCTTTAATGGACGAGAATGATATTAGAAGTACATTATTCTTAGAAGATGAGAACCTTGGTGGTATCTACGGAAACATCAGAGTAAACAAATATCCTTCTTCTGGTTCTGCTCTTGGAACTGATAACATTCCAGTAATCAGACTTTCTGAGGTTTACTTAAACAGAGCTGAAGCAAGAGCAAAATCTGGTGATGATACTGGTGCTCAAGAAGATTTAAACACTATTAGACAAAGAGCAAATTCTGCTGCTGCTACAGTTACTGCAACTGGTGATGCACTAATCACTGAAATTTTAAATGAAAGAAGAGTAGAGTTGTGCTTCGAAGGTCACAGACTTTTTGACCTTACTCGTAACAAACTAGATATGGTACGTAACGATTGTACTTCTTCTGTTTGTGAGGTTGATTACCCTAACGACAGATTTATTTTTGCTATTCCTAATGCAGAAATAAATGTTAATGCTAACATGACTCAAAATGATGGTTATTAATAACCATACATAATTTAATAAAAACAGCCAGCTCAATTTATTGGGCTGGCTGTTTTCTTTTTGAGAGCTTCAATCCTATTCAGACAACTCCCATACTTAAAAGTTTTTTATATAATAAGTGGATTGGTAAACCCACTACATTGTAATAAGAACCTATAATTTTTTCTATTCCAATCATGCCAATCC
Organism: Thalassovita sp.; assembly: GCA_002729595.1. Classification (GTDB taxonomy): domain Bacteria; phylum Bacteroidota; class Bacteroidia; order Cytophagales; family Flammeovirgaceae; genus Chondrinema. Next base: position 4,554 of record PBYL01000232.1, read on the forward strand.
ATTCTTGAATGCCATAAGCTCCGGCCTTATCAAACGGTTGGTATCTATCTATATAAAAATCGATTTCTTTTTCAGAAAGCTTATTAAAATATACTTCTGTAATTTCAGAAAACACATCTTTCTTCCCATTGTACATTACACAAGCAGCCGAAATTACAAGATGCTTTCTATCGGAAATTTGCATCAACATTTCTTTTGCTTCAAACTTATCTGCTGGTTTTTCAAGCAATTTATCATCTAAAGCAACAGTCGTATCAGCAGTTATTACAACAGCGTCTTTAAACTCATCTTCGTTAAAAGCTTCTGCTTTTTGTTCTGCCAAATAAGCTGCAATTTCATTTACTGGCATTTCCGGAGGATAGGACTCATCAATTGACCTTACCTCCACTTCAAAATCAGTTAAAATGTAACCTAAGAGCTCTCTCCTTCTCGGAGAATTAGACCCTAAAATAACTTTCATTAAAATGTATGTTCGTTCGAGATTAATTAGGTATGTAATGGTAAACCATAATTTATTTGTTGCAATTAACAAGGCAACAATTTAATATGGAATAAAAATGACATGAAATTGCATTTAAAGCAAATTAGCTTAAAACAATTTCATTTGAGAGGCAAGAAATTATAGAGGACTTCAAATTTTGAATCGAGCAGTTTATTCAGGTCAACATTTCCTTTTAGTCAAACATCACTAGAAATGTATTCAATATATTTACAAAGAATATAATTCCAACAGCGATAATAATGATTAGTTTTCTATAGTCTAGTTTTATCTTCTTCATGTTCGTATTGTTATTAGCTTTATGTAATATTTTACTACAAATAGAATAATTAAGTTTTAATTCTTGGCCACATATAGCACTATACGCTACACTTATTAACAAAATTGACATGTAATAAAAGCTCGACATTATTAATAAAAACTCATTAAACTAGTTTTATCATTTGTCTGTTGAATGATACATACACAATTACAGGACTTTATGAAGCAGATTCAATTACAGATTTTAACCTTCGGTATTGCTAAAGAAATTATAGGGAAACAGATTTTTGATATAGATTTACCAGAAAATAGCACTGTTCAAAATTTAAAAAATACATTGTTTGAACAGTATCCAGAATTAGGAAAACTAAAATCACTATCAATAGCAGTTAATAACGAATACGCTGAAAGTGACTATGCTCTAAGTACATCTGATGAAATTGCACTTATCCCGCCAGTTAGCGGTGGTTAATTTTTAAATTTAAGATTATAAAATCAACAGCTTATTAAATAATGAAAGTATATACTAAAACCGGTGATAAAGGCAGTACTTCTCTACTTGGAGGCGAAAGAGTTTCGAAAGCAAATGTTAGGATTGATGCATACGGAACAGTGGACGAGCTAAATAGTTTTATTGGTTTATTAAGAGATTTTTCAACCGATAATACTGAAAGAAAGCAGCTATTAATTCATATTCAAGAAAATTTGTTTACAATAGGCAGTATTCTGGCAACTGCTCCGGGCAAAAAGTTTAATATTCCTGATGTAGAAGATAGTGATATCTTAGAATTAGAAAATGAGATGGATAAAATGGATGCAGAACTCCCTCCATTAAAAAACTTTATTCTACCTGGTGGTCATCAAAATGTCTCTTATTGCCACATTGCTCGTACTATTTGCAGAAGAGCTGAAAGAAAAAGTATCGAGTTAGCAGCTAACGAAGAAGTTGATGAAAGAATAATAAAATACCTCAACCGATTGTCTGATTACCTTTTTGTTCTATCACGAAAAGTATCTTTAGAATTGAATGCAGAAGAGATTCCATGGAAGCCTAGATAACATCTTTAAATATATTAAGATTAAGAATCTGTCTAAATAACAATTTTTGTGGATTTTTAAGAAAAAACATATTACTATTGCAACATGAAAAGAAATAATTTACATATTCAAGTATATCTAGGCAGTGCTCGCGATAGCAGAGTGCGATGTAAATCATCCGGTTTGAAAAAGAAATAAGAGTAATCTTATTAATAGATATTTAAAACCCGGATAATCGTCCGGGTTTTTTCATTTATAAAAACTTAAAAAAATGTACCACGAAAAAATTTCGAAAATGGTATTTGGTAAAAAAGCCTCAGTGGATTTATACGAATGGAATCCGCTAGGAAGTAGAATAGCCCAACTCCCGGGGCAATAGGTTAGCTATAATAAATATAAAATATATAGCAGTAAGACCCCGGGCATATTAATGTTCGGGGTTTGCTGTATCTATACGAAACCTACTCTAAAATTTCGTAACACAGGCAAACCCGGAATCGATTCCGGTCTCCTGCAATTAGGAGTTTTTCCCGCTTTTGTGACGCTTCTTAAAACCACAAACAGCCTGTTGTTATGAAAACTTTAATCACTATATTATTATTAGTTCCATCTATAGTTTTAGCAGAAAGCACAGTTACCTCTTCAGGTGCTTCTCTATCTTCTATGGCATTAATTTTAACCTTAATGGTGCTCTTTGCTTTTACCAGGCTGTTTAAAAATCCTGAAAAGAAAGTTACAGTAAAAGAAGTGGTAGAAGAGAAAAAAGAGTTAACTCCAGAAGAGTTGATATTAGAGAATATCTCTAAATTGCCATTATTTACTGAGAATGGTAATACTAATATCAAGCTTTTAAGCTCTAATGATAAAGAAGATACTTACATCATTTTAGCTAAAGTTGATAAAAAACCAAATCCTAAACCAAAGAAAAAACCAACTGTCAATAGAGGTTTGGTTTTGGTAGTTATTACTTTAATTGTGTTGATATATGTATTAAGCAAATAAAAAAGCCCTGCAATTGCAGGGCTTTTAATATATCTAAACTGTTACTTATTAGTAACGGTAGGTTTCAGACTTATAAGGTCCATCAACATTAACACCTATATAATCAGCTTGCTCAGTAGATAAAGTATCTAGCTCAACACCAATTTTCTCTAAGTGTAAAGCAGCTACTTTCTCATCTAAATGCTTAGGCAATGTGTAAACTCTGTTTTCGTATTTATCACCATTTTGCCATAACTCCATTTGAGCCAATGTTTGGTTTGTAAATGAGTTAGACATTACAAAAGATGGGTGACCAGTAGCACAACCAAGGTTTACTAATCTACCTTCTGCTAAAAGGATAATTTCGTTACCATCTACATTGTAAACATCTACTTGAGGCTTAACGTTGTACTTGGTTTCTTTATAGTTTTTGTTTAACCAAGCAACATCAATTTCATTATCGAAGTGACCTATGTTACAAACAATGGTTTTATCATTCATCAATTTGAAATGCTCACCAGTTAAGATGTCTTTATTACCTGTAGCAGTAACAATAATATTAGCTCTTGGTACAGCATTAGTCATTTTCTTAACTTCAAAACCATCCATTGCAGCTTGTAGAGCACAAATCGGATCGATTTCAGTTACAATAACTCTTGCCCCTGCTCCTCTTAGAGATAATGCAGTTCCTTTTCCAACATCACCGTAACCAGCTACAATAGCTACCTTACCAGCGATCATTACGTCTGTTGCTCTTCTAATAGCATCAACAGCAGATTCTTTACAACCGTATTTGTTATCAAATTTAGATTTTGTAACAGAATCGTTTACGTTAATGGCAGGTACTGGTAATGTTCCTTTCTTCATTCTTTCGTAAAGTCTAAGAACACCAGTAGTAGTTTCTTCAGAGATACCGTGAATTTCATTTACTAACTCAGGATAAGAGTCTAAAACTAAATTAGTTAAGTCTCCACCATCATCAAGAATCATATTTAACGGCTTCTTATCTTCACCAAAGAATAGTGTTTGTTCGATACACCAGTCATATTCTTCTTCACTCATTCCTTTCCACGCAAATACAGGCACACCAGCTTCAGCAATAGCTGCTGCTGCTTGATCTTGAGTTGAAAAAATATTACAAGAAGACCATTGAACTTCAGCACCAAGTTCAACTAAGGTTTCAATTAGCACAGCTGTTTGAATCGTCATATGAAGACATCCAGCAATTCGTGCACCTTTTAAAGGTTTTTGAGCACCAAACTCTGCTCTTAGCGACATTAAGCCTGGCATTTCAGCTTCTGCCAATTTAATTTCTTTTCTACCCCAATCTGCTAGCGCAATGTCTTTTACTTTATAATTGACGTTTGTGTCTACCATGTAAATAATTTTTTAATTAAATTTTGCCAAAATTAGCTATAAAAAAATAAGTTCAATAATTAAAGATGCATTTTCATTTAATCACATAATATTTTTAAATATAATATGGGAATAGTGCAAGTATCTAAAAAAATCAGCAATTAATCGTAGCCATAAATAAGTAAAATGAATAGCAATCTCTTAAAAACAACCGTTTTTTTGACCTTTATCATTCCTTTTATACTTCAAAAATCAATATTCCCTTTTTATAGGTTTGGTATGTTTGCTGAACCTGTAGTTAATCAAATTCAAACCGAGAAATTCGAAGTACTTATCGAGTATACTAAACAAAAAAAAGAGGTTTTTAATGCCCAAGAACGTGGATTATACGAAAGTATTTTTTCGTATTTAATGAGAAACTATTACTACAGAAAACAAACACAGGATATATTACAGATCGCAGCAGATCAAATTCCTGAAGAAAATATAAAACTGTATTTTTTAAGATATAGTGATGAAAATGCTCAAGCAGATACAGTTTCATCATTAACTAAATAGCATGTGAAGAAGGCAAGATTCAAATTATTAGCACTTTCAGTTTTAATATTATTGTTGATCAACCTAATACTCATCTACTTTCTTCAACCAATAATTATTGAATACCTCAGCGACAACAAAGCTTTTCCTACCATCAACAACTTAGTAAATCTTGTATACCCAAGATTTTTAGTAGAAAGTCAGCGGTTTTCGAGTGATTTTTTCTTAGACAAGTTCCATCAAATTATTTTTAGAATTGACTTAGTCTATTTATTTACCATTGCAGCATACTATATATATAAGTCAAAAAATAGCTTCTCTGATTTTCTTAGTAATGCTAAACCAAGCTCACCAGACTCAAAATACATTCAAATATTATCAGTAGTATTTTATGTAGGATGTGTAGTATATACTTATGATTGGTACATTATACTATTACAGCTACAAAGTTTTGCTCTATTATATAAACCTGTCTCATTTCTAAATTTATTCCAAAGTAGTTATCCGTCTAATATTGTAATACATATTATTTGTATAGCTTACTACATCTCTTTGGGCTTAGTAATATTTCAAAAAAGGAAGTTCATTCCTTCAATTATTATCGCACTTTGCTTTTTTTATCAACTAGGTTTACAACAAAGTTTTGAGAAAATAGACCACACTTATGCCTCATTCGGATATGGCGTTCTTCTTATGCCAATCGCACTATATTATAATGGTAAAAACCAGAAGGCTGTTGGAGAAATTTTGTTCTTAATTCAATTAGCTATAGGCTTATGTTATTTCTTTAGCGGACTCGAAAAAGTATTGGTTTCTGGCATACACTGGTTTAATGGAGATAACTTCGAAGCACATCTACGACTACATGATACTAACTTCAAATTTTTATTAAATCACAAATGGTTAATTATGCTTTTAGCCAATTGCGCCATCTTTTTACAGGTATTTTTTATCACTTCTATCTTTTTCAAAAAACTTAGGATAATTTTTATAAGCGGCGGAATACTGTTTCATTGGGGAACTGTAATCCTTTTAGGGGTCGGCTCCTTCTATTCTCCATGGATTTTTATGTATATTTTTCTCCTCAATGAAAAAACATCAATATTTAACACAAAAAAATTTTTATAACCCCCTCTTTATCAATAGTATTGAACTTTGAAAAGTTTCAAATTTTAAATGCAGTTATTAACCAACAGTCAGAGATAGTTTGAGATACAACCAGCTTATTTAGAATAAGTCTAAACAAGTAAAAATTATTTTCTGATAATTGTTTATTTAATAATTTCGCAGCAAATTATTGAGGATACATAGCGATTAGAAATGTCAAAAAGCATTAAGTTAAAGAAAGGATTCACCATCAATCTCGCAGGTAAAGCCGAGAAAAAAATTGGCCCCGATATCACGCCCGATACTTACGTATTAAAACCCACTGATTTCCCAGGAATGGCCAGACCAAAAGTCGCATTTAAAGAAGGAGATACAGTGAAAGCAGGAACTCCGATATTGTTCGATAAAAAGGCAGATAAAGTTATGTTTGCTTCTCCGGTAAGTGGAGAGATCGTAGCAATAGAGAGAGGAGCAAAAAGAAAGCTTCTTGGTATTAAGATACTCGCAGACAAGGAAATTGAATTTGAAGAAGGCAAAAAGTTTTCGATTTCAGAAATTGAAAGTTTGAATGCAGACGAAGCAAAAGAAATTATGCTTGCTAAAGGAGTCTGGCCTAACATTATTCAAAGACCTTATGCAGTAATTGCTAATCCTGAAGACACTCCGAAATCTATTTTCATCTCTGCCTTTGATAGCCACCCTCTGGCACCGGATTATGCTTTTATCTTTAAAGATCAAGACAAATATTTTCAGGCTGGTGTAGAGATCTTGAAAAAATTAACTAAAGGACCTATCCATGTAAATATTAATGGAGACGATGAGGTTCCTGCAATTTTTTCAAAAGCTAAAAATATTCAACTTAATAAGTTTTACGGCAAGCACCCTGCTGGAAACGTTGGTGTTCAAATTCACCACATCGATCCAATTAATGCAGGAGATATTGTTTGGACGCTTAACCCTTACGGTGTTATCCAGATAGGTAAATTATTTATGGAAGGTATCTACGACGCAAGTAAAATAATTGCTGTTGCAGGTTCTGAAGTAAAAACACCTCAATATTATAAAACTTATTTAGGTGCTTCTGTAAAGAAATTTGTTGAAGGCAACTTAAATAGCGATCACGTTAGAGTTATTTCAGGTAATGTTCTTACTGGTGAAAAAGTAGGATTAGAAGGTAGCATGGGATATTATGACCATATGCTTACTATAATTCCTGAAGGCGATAACCAAAGATTCGTGCTTACTGATGGATGGTTCTCTGTTACTAGTAAGAGATTGAGCTTCCACAGAGCATTAGGCTTGCTTTCATTCTTAAATTCTGGAAACAAAGAATATGTGCTAGATACCAACACAAATGGTCAGAAAAGAGCATTTGTAATGACTGGTGCATTTGAAAAAGTGGTTCCAATGGATATCTATCCTACCCATTTATTAAAAGCCATTCTTGCAGAAGACTTTGATGAAATGGAAGCACTTGGTATTTACGAAATTGCTGAAGAAGATTTAGCACTTTGCGAATACATAGATGTTTCTAAACACGATGTTCAGTCTATTGTAAGAAAAGGTATTAACCTAATGATGGAAGGCTGATAAGTCTGCACTCTTTTGTAAAAATTTTTCAAATAGTTGATATATAAATGAAGTTCATACAGGATTTTCTACATAAAGTAAAACCGCAATTTGAGAAAGGGGGCAAATATGAAAAGTATTTTTACATATTTGAAGCTCACGAAACCCTTTTCTTTACTCCAGATGAAACAACAAAATCAAAAGGAGTTCAAGTAAGAGACGCTATCGATCTTAAAA
>PBYL01000233.1 GCA_002729595.1 Thalassovita sp.
CAGCACCATCAGATTTTTTAGAAGAGGAAAACTTGCACTAGAAAACGAAGATTATTCAGGGGCGATCCGTTACTTCGATTCTGCCATTCAAGAAGACAGCTCTTTTAGTGCAGCTTTGAATAACCGCGGCGTTGCTCACTTTGAGTTAGACGATTTCGATCTTGCAATTAGTGATTACACTGCTGCTATTGAAAATGATAGTATTTTCTTAGATGCATACTTTAATAGAGCAAATGCTTATTTCGAAACTAAGGAATACGAAAAAGCAATAGCAGACCTAAACATCGTTGCCGCACAGCAAAAAGATTCAGCAGTAGTCTTTACTAACAGAGGTACCATTTACCAAGCGATGGAAAAATACGATGAGGCGCTTAAAGATTTTGAAAGGGTAATTGAAATAGAACCAGAAGATGCTACCGCCTATCTAAACAAAGGAACTGTATTCTACTATCAACAAAAATATGATGAAGCTGAAGTCCTTTTCAACAAATCTTTGAAGATGGACGACAAACTTGATTTTGCTTACAATAATCTTGGGTTATTAAGCCTGCAAAAGAAAGATTATGAAAAAGCAATGAAGTATTTCAACAAAGCGATTGATATAAGACCTTCAGCACCATATTACCTTAATAACAGGGGTTATACGAACCTCATGCTCAACAATTTTGAAGAGGCTAGAAAAGACATAGACAAATCTTTGCTTTACGATGGCAAAAACCCTTGGGCATTAAGAAACATCGGTATCTATTTTTACAAAAGTGGAACTGATACAGGCAAAGGCATTGCCTATCTGAAAAAGGCACTAGAATTAAAGCCAGACCTTGAGCTAATTCATTTTTACTTGGGCGAAGCTTACCTAGCTGAAAATAACAAAGAACAAGCTTGTGAAGAATGGAATCTATCTTTAGAAAAGAATGAAGTAGCATCTATTGAAGAAAAGGCAAAAGCTTGTCAGTAGCAATTTTATAATGCTTTCTGGCAAATTTCGAGCATCGTGCTAATACCACTCTATAAGCATTCACTAGCACGATGCTATTTTTATAATAAATGAAAATTATTATTTGGCAAAAGCCCATATAAATAAACCAAGTATTGGACCTGAAGTAAATACTACTCCAACTTTGGCCTCAGCAGGCACAAATAAACCTGCAATAATTCCCATAATCAAAATACCGAGAACGATATAAATTACAAGCGTTTTCATTTTCAAATCATTTACTAATGTATCAAGTTAAGAGTATAAAACTCTATACTATTAGAACAATTTTCAACTTGAGTTAGTTTGGACAAAAACCAAGTTAATTCACTGAAAATCAACACTTAAATAATAAGTTATTTACATAAAAAAGAGGTTCATGTTAATATTTAACATGAACCTCTTTCACTAAAATATTATAGTATAATTTTATTCGTCTGAAGGTATTTTTGCTTTACCAGTAAATACTCTATACAGAAGATAAATACCAGCAATAACTAATGGAATACTCAAGATTTGTCCCATTTTTAAAGGCAAGTCACTCTCAAAATCTTCTTGTACCTCTTTGAGGTATTCGTAAAAGAATCTAAGCCCAAATATTAACACTAAAAATAAACCTAATAGCAGCCCTTCTGGTGTTTTAGCCTTTTTCCTACTCCACAATGCCAACAATATAAAAAAGATAATTAAACAACTGATAGATTCATATAACTGGGCTGGATGTCTTGGAACATCTCCGTATTTAGGGTTTATAGTAAATACAAAGCCCCAAGGTAAGTCTGTAGGCATACCAACAATCTCAGAGTTCATTAAGTTACCTAAACGGATAAAACAACCTGCCAAAGCAACTACAATCACAATTCTATCAACAATCCACAAATAGCTCTGGCCTTTTCTCTTTATCTTTTTAGCAGAGAAAGAATAAGGTATTAAACCTAAAAAGGTCTTAGCTTTTATATCATAATTTACATACAAGTAAAGCGAAAACAGAATACCAAATGCAGCACCGTGGCTTGCAAGACCTCCTTTCCAGATTCTCAAAATCTCTAATGGATTACTTAGGTAATAAACCGGATCGTAAAACAAACAGTGACCTAGTCTAGCACCTAATATAGTTGCTAATACCATGTACAATGTTAGCGTTTCAACATCTTGTTCTGGTTTTCCTTCTGCTCTAAAAATTCTAATGAGGATGTATTGTCCAGTTAAAAAACCTAGGGCGAACAATAATCCATACCAACGAATTGATAATGGTCCTAATGGAAAAATTTCTGGATCAGGTCCCCAGTTGATAAAATTTAAAAAGTCAATTGCTGATAGTGTAAATGGCATGTTTAATTATATGAAATTTGAGGGCGTAAATATATAATGCTTATATGTCTTATTTGAAGTAATCTCAAAAAAAAAGTGGCTATATCAAGAGATATATCCACTTAAGGTATCTTAATTATCAGAATAGTAAGTTGGTAATTTTTAATAGTTAGTAGATTTCCATTTTCATATTCAAAAGACTAAGGTTCGAAAACGAAGTAATAACTATGATAAATCATATCATTTATTTTTAAACATTGTCAAATATATAAATAATTAGACAAATTGCAATCTCTTAAAGAAATAAATTATATCATATTTCATTTAAATTGCTATTTTAATTGGTAAAAGTGCAATTTTTTGAATTGTTAATTTATAAATCAACCTAAACTCAAAATTATGATTTAATTAAGTTTTAGGTAAAAATTATATAAATCAAATAACATTTATAGCATATAATTAAATTTTCATCAATAATTGAAAAGAAATACTATGAAATAAATATAATTATCGAGCTTGTTTTTAATAATTCTTTAATTAAAATATTTCTTTTTAGATTTTCGAAAAAAAATATGAAAACACAAGAAAACTTTAAGCGAAGACCAATAAATGATACATTTACCTCTCCAGACTTCTACGAGATAGATGATTTGCTCACCGAAGAGCATAAAATGATACGAGATAGCGTAAGGCAATTTGTCCAAAAAGAAATCTTACCCATTATTGAAGACTGTTGCGAGCAGGCGGTATTTCCGAAACATTTAGTAAAAGAATTTGGCGAACTAGGTGCATTTGGCCCAAACATTCCAGAAACATATGGAGGTGGAGGTTTAGATGATATTTCTTATGGATTAATAATGCAAGAAATTGAACGCGGAGACTCAGGAATGCGCTCAACGGTTTCTGTTCAAAGCTCTTTGGTAATGTACCCTATCTACATGTTTGGTAGTGAAGAGCAAAAACAGAAGTATTTACCTAAGCTTGCAAGTGGTGAAATGCTCGGTTGTTTTGGATTAACAGAACCAGACTTTGGCTCGAACCCAAGTGGTATGCTTACTAACATTAAAGATGCGGGAGATCATTATATATTAAATGGCTCTAAAATGTGGATATCTAATTCGCCAGAAGCAGATATTGCAGTAGTTTGGGCTAAAAACGAAAATGGCAGAATTAAAGGGGTTATCGTAGAAAAAGGCATGGAAGGCTTTACAGCGCCAGAAATTCACGGTAAATGGTCTTTAAGAGCCAGCATTACAGGTGAGCTTGCTTTCGATAATGTAAAAATTCCTAAAGAAAATATTCTTCCTGGTAAAGATGGTCTTGGTGCACCTCTTAAATGCCTAGACTCAGCCAGATACGGTATTGCTTGGGGTGCAGTAGGTGCTGCTATGTCTTGTTATGAAACTGCCAGAAAATATGCTTCTGAAAGAATTCAGTTTGGCAAACCGATAGCAGGCTTTCAATTAGTACAAAAGAAACTTGCAGAGATGCTTACTGAAATTACAAAAGCTCAGCTTTTAACTTGGCGATTGGGCAAACTTAAAAATGAAGGAAAAGCTACTTCTGCTCAAATCTCTATGGCAAAAAGAAACAATGTGGAGATTGCTTTAAACATCGCCAGAGAATCGAGACAAATTTTAGGCGGAATGGGTATTACACAAGAATATCCGATTATGAGGCATATGATGAACCTTGAGTCTGTAATTACTTATGAAGGCACTCACGATATTCACCTACTCATTCTAGGAAATGAAATTACAGGAATTCCTGCTTTTAACTAAATAAAAAAAGAAGCTAACTTAAGCTATTCGCAAAAGTTAGCTTCACAAAAACACCTAACTAACAAAACAATATTATTGGATCACAATCTTGATCAATTCGCTTTTGGTTTCGTTACCCAACTTATCTACTGCTCTCACCTGTAACTCTCTTAAACCTTTTTTATCAGTTTTTAAAGGAGAAGTATAAAGTATCTCTTTACCACCATCTAAAGTATAGTAGATTTTATCTGTACCTACTAATTCGTCAGTAGCAGCTAAGTAAAGCTGTGTGTGAGAAGCAAAAACTGGAATTGGCTTATCCTGATCTTTTAATGACATAGAACCGATAGCATCCATACTTAAGTGATAAAATACTTCAGGTCCTTTGTTATCAACTACTACATAAAATTTATCAGATCTTTTGTTGGTTACATTATCTTCACCGCTATAATCTACATGCTGTAAACCTTCTGTAGGTAATGTAAATGGATTATCGTAAGTTGATTCGCTACCGCTATTCACCTGATAACTAATTTTATTCACACCAGACTCATAGTCAGAAGCTTTTAGAATTACTTCTGTTGCGCTAGTGATAAACATGGTGTCTCTATCGAAAAACTGTGCACCTTTGTATGAATAGCTTAATTTAGGAGCTGTTAAGTCTAGGTATAAGTTACCTACTTCATCATCAGTAGCAGCTTTACCTTTGTTTTTTACTTTGTCAATTGCATAAAAACTAACAGCACCAGCACCTTGAGGCTTGTCTAATAAAAATGGAGAATCATATTTTACATACTCGCCGCCATTAATAGAGTAATAAATGTCTTCTAAACCAGCTTTGTTATCAATAGCTGATAATTTAATTTTTGTTGAACCTGCAATAAATACTTTTCCACCTGCTGAGTGTCTTGCACCAAGAATTTCTGATCTAACTTTAGGAGCAATTTTATCTAAGTAAAAAGAATAAGTTTTCATAGTTTCCTCATTCTCTACATTATCTTTTGCTTGGTAGCTTAATGTGTGCTCACCATCTTGTAAGTTGTACATGGTAAGAGATTTACCATAAACAGCTTGTGTAGACTCTTCATATTGGTAGAAAGTGTATTTTACTCCAGAAGAGTTATCGTTGCTTGATAATGCAATTACAGATCTTGGTGATAAAATACCTTCTAAATGATCTCCTGTAATTTCGTGGCTAGAAACTGGAGGCGTTGTATCGACTGTAAATATTTTTGTATTTGGTTCTTCTGGGTTACCTACCGCATCTACTGCATAATAACTAAAAGTATAATCGCCTTCTTTTCCGAAATCTACTGCAGAAGAATACTCAGTATAAGCAGCAGTGTTAGTCGAATAAAAAGTTTTTTCTACACCAGATAAATAATCTTTAGAAGAAAGTGATGCATTTAATCCTTTACCATAAAATACTTTACCACTAGAAACATGCTTTGGTGCACTTGAAAAAGACAATGAAGTCGCAGGAGCATATTTATCTCTTTCTACTTCAAACTCTACTTCTAATTGAGGTACAACAGCTTGTTTTGTTACTGGGTCTACTGCGTATCTGGTTCTGATAAAGTTGGTTCCTTCTGTATCAAAAAAGTAAGGGTTTGTGTACTTATCAGCATTTCCTTTAGTAAGCTTAATTAAATCTGCTTTTCCATCTGGGTCTGTAGAGATGAAAAAATATACAGGTAAATCTGCCTGCCAATAAATTGTTCCGTTTTCGTTTTTAACAACTTTTTTCTCATGTTGCAGCTGCTCTTGAGCATATAAGCTTGTTGAAGCTAACATTGCAGTAATTGCAAAAAAGATAGTAGTTTTTAATCTCATTAGTATGTATAGGTTATAGCGGTAAATTTTACAGTATTCACGCCCCTGTAAGAGCTATATTTCCCTATAATCATTGTTTAAAGGCTGTAAAGGCATTTTTTGTAAATGACATTCTTTCCAAGAATTCACTTTTTCTAATTAAAACAATAGCTTTTTGCTTACAAATGAATCAAAGTACCTAACATTAAGGTTACCAATTACCACATACATAATATTCTTAGTAGTTATTCTAAATTTTAAAATTTAAATACGAAATCATATCGTACACAAAACATTATTCCACCTTTTTTAATAATCACCATTATTGTCAACTGCTTGATAATGGTCGTTAACAAAGTGACTTATCTGAATAAGTTCTTATTTTTAAAGATTATATACTGATGTAATGTTTATCGTAGAGACGAATAATATTTTCAGTAAAAATTGAAGAAAACTATTGAGGATTATGGCTACATAGAGAGTTTCTATAAGAATAAAACTCGTATTTAAATTTAAATTTTAGCTAAAAATGCCTTTTATTGCTATTATTTGCATATTTTTTTGAATACCCGAAAGCAGGTAGTCGATTATAAAATTTTTGAGAAAAGAAGCTTATCTAAAGGTTACATTATTGTAATAAATTTTTTAAAATTTAAATCTTAGTCTAAAACTTAGAAGTTATAAATAAGCCACTTTTTTATACCCTTATATGGCTAATTATTTAACATGAGGTTTCTTAGAAAAACATAAAATGCCATTTATTAATAAAGTTAAACAGAGCTAATTTAAGCAGTTAATCTTTCGACTAAATACAACAATTTCTGCTAAGAATTTAACAACCTAAATCACAGACATCGATCACCTTCAATTTTTTAAGATAGAAATTTAGACTAAACTGGATATTAACTTTCCGAATTGGACTTAGATTTTTAGCAAAGCGATAAAAACCTTACATATTTCCCTTACTATTTTATCAAAATAGGGGCAATTTATAGGTTAGATTAATTTTTTATTAGATTTTTTAATTAAAACAATCTATATTTCAAGGAAAGATTCGATTATTTGATAAAAATTTAAAAAATATCCCTATTTTTTTTCAATAGACGAATTACATGAAATTCAGCACGAATGAACTGTATTTCACTGCATAATACATAAAATAGGCGTTTCACAAGAGATAGGGGCGATTTTACCAGACAAACAACTTTTGTTTTATTCTATTAAAACTTTAATTTAGAGTCAAAATAACGATCGAATTAACAACTTCCTTACCTTAACCATACCAAAAAGTTTAAAGACTTACTGTAACACTAACAATAAACAGAAGGCCTAAGATTAAGATCATTTTAGATTACCAATTTACTTCCATGTACCAAGGGAGTGTCATATTTTTATTGAAGGTATTATTATTCATTTAAAATTGTTAAAAATGTCAACTACTTTATCTAGAAGAGAATGGTTAAGAAAAGGATTATTCGCTAGTGGTGCTCTTACTTTAGGTGCAGCCCTTCCAATGAACTCAATGGGGGCATCATTAAGAGAAGATTCTAAGTATATATATTATAGTAATGGATTTAAAGAACTTAAGCGTCCTAAACTTCCAGATTTATCTACTCTTAAAGCAAGATTGTTTTTAAATGAAAACCCTTACGGTCCTTCTCCAAAAGCATTAGAAGCTCTTGTTAATCAAGCTCCAGGTGGTAATCACTATTCTTGGAACATCTTAAGCGAATTAGTTGAAAAAATCGCTGATCAAGAAGGTGTTAAACCAAGTAACATTATGATGGGCCCAGGTTCTTCTGACCTTCTAGAAAAAACTGCTTTAGTTTCTTTTATGAAAGGCGAAGGTAACATCGTATCTGGTGATCCTGCTTACATGTCTTTAGTAAACGTTTCTAAATCTTGTGGTGGTGAGTGGAAAGCAGTTAAATTGCTAGACGACTATCAGCACGACTTAAAGAAAATGGAAGCTGCTATTGATGCTGATACTAAAATAGTTTACATCACTAACCCTAACAACCCAACTGGTACTATTACGAACGACAAAGATCTTTACGACTTTGTAGAAAGAGTATCTGATAAAGTGATGGTATTTGTTGATGAGGCTTACCTTGAACTATCTGACAAAGGTCTTAAGTCAAGTATGGTACCTCTAGTAGCAAAAGGTAAAAACGTAATCGTTTCAAGAACTTTCTCTAAAATCCACGGTATGGCTGGTATTAGAGTTGGTTACATTGTAGGTCTAGAAGATACTTTAAATAGCATCCAAAAAATCACTAGAGGTGGTATGGGTATCAGTGGTCCTTCTATTATGGCAGCTACTGCTAGTATGGACGACAAAGAATTCCTTGAAATGAGCAAAACTAAAATTGCTGAGTCAAGACAATTCACTTTCGACCTATTAGAGTCTAAAGGTATTTCTTATATGCCTTCTCAAACCAACTTCGTAATGTTCCCTCTAGAAGTTGATGGTGACACTTATCTACAAAAAATGTACGATGAGAAAGTTGCTGTAAAAGTTTACAAATTCTGGGACAAAACATGGTGCCGTGTAAGTATGGGTACTATGGACGAAATGAAAGTATTTGCTGGTGCGCTTGATAAAGCTATCGGATAAGCACTAGCTCAATAATATTGAAAATGCTCACTATCAACAGGCAGAGATAAGGTTATTTATCTGTCTCTGCCTTTGTATTATATAAACACAACCCCTATAATGAATCTCGCACTTCAAAAAACAATCGCATTCCTATTTTTA